>NZ_JBLEBI010000086.1:0-26730 GCF_047340315.1 Streptomyces sp. AF1A | reverse complement strand
TCCACCAGCCGCACGACCGCCTCGGTGAGGATGCCGAGGGTGCCCTCGGAGCCGCAGAAGGAGCGGGCGACGTCCGCGCCCTTCTCGGGCAGCAGCGCGTCCAGCGCGTACCCGGAGATGCGGCGGGGCAGGTCCGGAAAACCCGTGCGCAGCCTGGCCAGGTGGCCCTCGGCCAGCTCCCGCAGCCCCTCGGGTGCGCCCGCCCAGCCCGGACCGAGCCGCAGCCGCCGCCCGCGCGCGGTGAGCACGGTCAGCTCCCGCACGCTGTCGGCGGTCGTGCCCCAGGCCACCGAGTGGGAGCCGCAGGAGTTGTTGCCGATCATGCCGCCGAGCGTGCACCGGCCGTGCGTCGAGGGGTCCGGGCCGAACCGCAGCCCGTGCGGCGCGGCGGCCTCCTGCAGACGGTCGAGGACCAGACCCGGCTGGACGACGGCCGTTCGGGTGGAGGGATCCAGCTCCAGCAGGCCGTTCATGTGCCGGGTGAAGTCCAGGACGACGCCCGTCCCGGTCGCCTGGCCGGCGATCGAGGTGCCCCCGCCCCGCGCGACCACCGGCACCCCGCGCGCCCGGCACACCTCCAGCACCGCCGCCACGTCGTCGCCGTCCCGCGGGGCGACGACGCCGCGCGGGACACGCCGGTAGTTGGACGCGTCCATGGTCACGAGCGCCCGGGCGGTGGTGCCGAAGCTCACCTCGCCCCGGACGGACGTACGCAGCTCCGCTTCGAGACCCGAGTGATCCGTCATGCGTCAAGGATGCATCCGATCACGGACAGTCACCGAGCGTTGTCCACAGGCCCGTTGTGATCGTCGTACAACTCGACAAGTGCGTGCCCCGGCTGGGCTCGTCTCATCCGACGGACATGGTTCCGTCCCGTTTCGCCCAACGGATACCCTCCGAGTCGTGGCCGACATCCAGATTCCCGCTGACATCAAGCCCGCCGACGGACGTTTCGGCTCGGGCCCCTCCAAGGTGCGGACCGAGGCGCTGGACGCCCTCGCCGCGACCGGAGCCTCCCTGCTCGGCACCTCCCACCGCCAGGCGCCCGTCAAGAACCTGGTCGGCAAGGTGCGCGAGGGGATCTCCGAGCTGTTCTCCCTCCCCGAGGGCTACGAGGTGATCCTGGGCAACGGTGGATCCACCGCCTTCTGGGACATCGCCACCCACGGACTGATCGAGAACAAGTCCCAGCACCTCAGCTTCGGCGAGTTCTCCTCCAAGTTCGCCAAGGCGGCCAAGCTCGCCCCCTGGCTGGCCGAGCCGACCGTCATCGCCACCGACCCCGGCACCCACCCGGAGCCCCGGGCCGAGGCGGGCGTCGACGTCTACGCCTTCACCCACAACGAGACCTCCACCGGTGTCGCCATGCCGATCAAGCGGGTGGCCGGCGCCGACGAGGGCGCTCTCGTCCTCGTGGACGCCACCTCGGGCGCGGGCGGCCTCCCGGTCGACGTGTCCGAGACCGACGTCTACTACTTCGCCCCGCAGAAGTCCTTCGCCTCCGACGGCGGCCTGTGGATCGGCATCTTCTCGCCGGCCGCCATCGAGCGCGCCGAGCGCGTCCACGCGAGCGGCCGGCACATCCCGGAGTTCTTCTCGCTGCCCACGGCGATCGACAACTCCCGCAAGAACCAGACGTACAACACCCCGGCCCTCGCCACCCTCTTCCTGCTCAACCAGCAGCTGGAGTGGCTCAACGGCCAGGGCGGCCTGGACTTCGCGGTCGGCCGCACGGCGGCCTCCTCGCGGACGCTCTACACCTGGGCCGAGGACGTGAAGTTCGCGAGCCCCTTCGTCGCCGACCCGGCCAAGCGCTCCCAGGTCGTCGGCACGATCGACTTCTCCGAGGACATCGACGCCGCCGCCGTCGCCAAGGTGCTGCGCGCCAACGGCATCGTGGACACCGAGCCGTACCGCAAGCTCGGCCGCAACCAGCTGCGCGTCGCGATGTTCCCGGCGATCGACCCGGCGGACGTCGAGGCGCTGACCAAGTGCGTCGACTACGTGATCGAGAAGCTTTGACCACAGCAGCGAAGGCTGCGGTACGCGCGTGAGGGCGCCCGGTGCGGCAGGCAGCGGGCGCCCTCACGCACGCGGCGGGTTCACCGCCGCCGCAGCCGCCGCAGCCCGAACAGGGCGACCGCCCCCAGGGCGACGACGGCGGCACCCAGCTTCAGGCTCGAGGTGCCGTCGCCTCCCGTGCCACCCGAACGCCCCTCGGCCGACGGCGGCTTCCCGCTCTGCCCGGGTGCGTCCCGCACCTCGACGGCGCTGTCCGCGCCCTCGCTGCCGTACAGCAGCTTGGTCCCGTCGACGGAGTAGGTGACGCCCTCCCCCTGGCCCTGCAGCGGGACGTCCAGCCGGCCCTTGCGCTTGATGCGGCCGCCGTTCCAGTCGTAGTAGATCCCGCCGAAGTAGCCGCGCACGGCGAGCTGCCGGCCGTCGGGCGAGAAGGCGGCGTCCGTGGCCCACAGGTCGACGGAGGCGATCGGCCGGAAGATGTTCGCGCCGGAGGTGGAGAGGGCGGCCGGGCCCTCGTACAGGTGCCCGCCGTCCTCCTTCTTGTCGATGATGTAGACGCGCCCGGTCTTCGGCTGGACGACCAGCGACTCCGCGTCGCGCGGCCCGTTCGCGTACTTCACCACGTACTGGGTGGCCGTGATCGTCTGGTCCTTGAGCACCTTCGGCTCGGGCACCCGGTAGATCCACACGTACGGCCACCTGCCGCCGTAGTTGTCGCCGATGTCGCCGACGTAGATCTCGTTGTGCGGTCCGATGGAGATGGCTTCGACGTCACGCGGGGAGCCGACTCCCCGCAGGGTGATCCTGGCGACGGTCTTTCCGGTGCGGCCGTCCACGGCGTAGATGTACGGGCCGTCGCCGCTGTCGTTGTGCGTCCAGTAGATCCCCGGGTGCAGGCGGGAGGCGGCGAGCCCGCTCGACTCGGTGATCCGGGGGTCCTTGATGGTGAACCCCTGATCGCCGTCGCCGTCGGCGGCGGAGGCGGGCAGCACACAGGCGCCGGCGAGCAGCACTCCGGCGAGGACGGCGAAAGATCGACGCATGCACCAAGCCTGCCACTCCCGCGCGGGGTTCACCGGGCTGTCCGTGCAGGCCGCCCGGCACGTGGTGGGCCTCACACCCCACCGGCAGCCGTGATCGTCCATCATGAGCGGGTGCTCAGGTTCATGCCCGTGGGCGACTCCATGACGATCGGGAGCGCGGGCGAACACACCTGGCGTCACCGGCTGTGGCAGCACCTGCGCAGCACGTACGACCCCGCCGCCACGCTGGTGGGCCCACGCGAGGCGCTGTACGACAAGCAGACCGACGCGGCGACGTCCCTCGCCTACGCCGACCCCGACTTCCCCCGCGCCCACCTGGCCGGCTGGGGCGAGGGCTGGCTGCACATGGCCCCGCTGATCGGCCGGGCGGTACGGCAGTGCCGGCCCGACGTCCTGCTCGTCTCCCTCGGCCTGATCGACCTGGGCTTCTACACGAACGCCGAGCAGACGGCGGAGAACGTCCACGCGTTCGTGGCATGCGCACGCGAGGCCGACCCGCGCATCCGGATGGTGCTGCTGCCGGTGATCCCGAACATCAGGGCGGAGGCGGACGCGCCCTTCGCCGAGCAGGTGAACCGCTTCAACGTGCTGCTCGCCAAGGCCGTCGCCGACCTGGACGAGCCGCGCTCACCGATCCTGCTGGCCTCGCCCCCTCAGCCGTACGACATCCACACCGACACCTACGACGGCACGCACCCCAACGCGCGCGGGGAGCACCGGATCGCGGCGGCGTTCGCGGAGGCGATGCGAGGGGCGTGGGGAGTCGGACAGGTGTACGGGGCTGGAACGGGTTGACCTGATTCCGGCGTTGCCCGGTCACGGTGCGTATCGTTGTACTGCGCGGCTGCACTCGTCCGTCGGGGCAGCCGGGGAGGAGCGCCACGATGACCGTCCTTGAAGACAGGATCGAGATGGCCGACGCCGACGCCGACATCCAGCGTTTGGACGAGTGGTTCGAGCGGCTTGAGCGCATGCCCGTCCCCGAGGGTTACAGGGTCGAGATCGTCGGGGGCAATGTCCACATGACGCCGCAGCGGGACACCCACTGGGTCATCATCCGCCGCATCGTGCGGGCGCTGGAAGACAGGTTCGGGATGGACGTGAAGGTGTTCTCGGACGTCCGCATCGACTTCCCGGGCCACGAGAACGGCTTCTGCCCGGATGTGGCCCTGCTCAGCGAGTCGGCGACGAAGGACGACGAAGGCCACTGGCGGTACCAGGACGTCGAGTTCGTCGCCGAGGTCATCTCCGAAGGCACGGCCCAGAACGACTACGGCCCCAAGAAGACCGCCTACGCGACCGCCGAAGTCCCGGTGTACGTCATCGCCGACCCCTACAAGGGCATGTGCTACGTCTACACCCAGCCGAAGGAAGGCGACTACCTCACGAGGACGAAGGTCGGCTTCGGCCAGGACATCGACCTGACCGGCACCGTCGTCGGCCTGGTCCTCAAGACCGACGGCTTCCCCCGCGACTGACCCGCCGGATGCCAGGACGCGGTCCAGGGCGTACGGCTGCATCGCATCGATGATCAAGCAGGAACTGTCGGTCGCGGGCGGCCTCGGGCCGTGACGCCGCGCGGGAGGCGCCTGCCGAAAGCTCTTGCTTAGAGCGCACTTCACGCCGTTGGCTAGAGGACCATGAAGTACACGCAGCTTGGACGCACGGGAGTCAAGGTCAGCCGGCTCGTCCTCGGGACGATGAATTTCGGGCCGCAGACCGACGAGGCCGACAGCCACGCGATCATGGACGCGGCGCTGGACGCGGGCATCAACTTCTTCGACACCGCCAACGTATACGGGTGGGGGGAGAACAAGGGGCGGACCGAGCAGATCATCGGGAACTGGTTCGCCAAGGGCGGCGACCGGCGCGACAAGGTCGTCCTCGCCACCAAGGTCTACGGCAACATGGCCCCGGACGGCGCCCCCGCCTGGCCCAACCACGACAAGCTCTCCGCAGTGAACATCCGCCGGTCCGTGGACGCCAGCCTGAAGCGCCTGCAGACCGACTACATCGACCTCTACCAGTTCCACCACATCGACCGGAACACGCCGTTCGAGGAGATCTGGCAGGCGATCGACGTCCTCGTCCAGCAGGGCAAGATCCTCTACGCCGGCTCCTCCAACTTCCCCGGCTACAAGATCGCCCAGGCCAACGAGATCGCCGCCCGCCGTGGCGGCACCATCGGACTCGTCAGCGAGCAGTGCCTGTACAACCTCGCCGAGCGCCGCGCCGAGATGGAGGTCATCCCGGCGGCCCAGGAGTACGGCCTCGGGGTCATCCCGTGGTCCCCGCTGCACGGCGGTCTGCTGGGTGGCGTGATCAAGAAGGAGGTCCAGGGCGGTCGCCGCGCCTCCGGGCGGGCCGCCGACACCCTCGCCGACCCCGCCGCCCGCGCGCAGATCCAGGCCTACGAGGACCTGCTCGACAAGCACGGCCTGGAGCCCGGCGAGGTGGCCCTGGCCTGGCTGCTGAGCCGGCCCGGCGTCACCGGCCCGATCGTGGGCCCGCGCACCGCCGAGCAGCTTCAGTCGGCGATCAGGGCGGTCGAGCTGGAGCTGAGCGAGGAGCTGCAGACCGGGCTGGACGAGATCTTCCCCGGCACGGGTCCGTCCCCGGAGGCCTTCGCCTGGTGACCCGAGGGGCAGCGCCCGGGCGGCGCCCCGTGAGGGGCAGCGCCTACACCCCGTGAGGGCCAGCGCCCCGGACCACGCCCCGTGAGGGGCCACGCCCCGGACGACGCGGCGGGACCGCATTCCCCGTGCGGCCCCGTCGCCCGGGCGCGACGGGCCACGACCGTGCCGGGGCCGGCGGCCCGGTCGCCGTCCCCCGGCCCTGCTACCTGACGGCCGCCGACACGGCCACCACGACGAACATCAGCACCAGCACACCGGCCATGATCCGGTTTCGAGTCTTCGGGTCCACGTATTCGAGACTAACCGGCCCCACCCAGTGCCCAGCGGGCGACCGCCTCGTAGCGGGGCTGCTCCCCCGCCACCCCGGATCTGGGCAGGTTGCTGCGCACCAGCACCAGCTCGCTCACCGTCCAGGTCCGGCTGGTGAACTCGCGCAGCAGATCGACGTACGCCCGTACGTCCGCCGAGTCCCGGCTCCGCGCCACCGTCAGGTGGGCCTTGTACCGGCGGTGCTCCCCCATCGGCACCCCGGCCCTGCGCGCCGCCGACTCCGCCCGGTCGGCCAGCAGCCGCATCGCCTCGACCTCGCCGTGGGCCCCCGTCCACAGGGCCTTGCCGTGCCCGAACTGGCCTCCGCCGCAGAGGGCCAGCGGGAAGGGGTCCGTACGGCGGGCCGCGCGGGCCAGGCGGTCCGACAGGTCCGGTACGAGGTCGTCGGCGACCTCGCCGTAGAAGGCGAGGGTGAAGTGCCAGCCGGGACGGTTCGTCCAGCGCATCCGGTCCGCACCCGGCAGCCGCCGCAACAGGTCCACCTCGGCGGCCAGTTCGTGCACAACGTGCTCCGGGGGGAGCACCGCGGCGAACAGTCTCATGACCCCACCCTCGCAGATCCACGCCCCGGTGGGATTGCAGCCAGACCGCTCGCTGCCACCGTCCGCCGCCGGCCCCCGGCGGGCGCCGGTCCCCGCGCGGCGGCTGGGGAGCCGGACACGGCGGGCGCCGGACTGGTCCGGCGCCCGGTCCCGGATCGGCGACACCCTCCACCGCTACGGCACGATGGCGTTCCTGGAGCACATCGGCCGCCCGCCGCCGGCCCGCGGCACGCCGGCGGTCTTCGGCTGAGCCGGCTCGCCGGTCCCGCCGGCGGTACGGCCCGAGACGACGACGCCCGGCGCCTCTCGCGCGCCGGGCATCGCTGTGCCGTCGTACGGGTCAGGCCGCCGTGGCCAGCTTTTCGCGCCGGCTCGGGACGAAGCGGACCTGCGGGCGGCCGTGGTGCCAGCCCACGCTCAGGCGCAGCCCGCCGATGCGGGCCAGGACCAGGCCGATCGCCGCGGCCGCGGCGGCGGAGACGACACCGCCGAGCGCGAAGCCGATCCGGGCGCCGTAGGTGTCGGTGATCCAGCCGACGACCGGCGCGCCGAGCGGCGTGCCACCTACGAACACCATCATGAACAGCGCCATCACCCGGCCGCGCATCGCCGGGTCGGTGGCCATCTGCACGGCGGTGTTCGCGGTGACGTTCACGGTCAGCCCGCAGATCCCGATCGGGACCATGAGCAGCGCGAACAGCCAGTACTGCGGGGCCAGAGCGGCCACGACCTCCAGCGTGCCGAAGGCCAGCGCGGCGGCGATCAGGACGCGCAGGCGGGCCGTGCCGCGCCGGGCGGCGAGCAGCGCGCCGCACAGGGAGCCGACGGCCATCAGGGTGTTGAAGAGGCTGTAGCCGCCGGCGCCGGCGTGGAAGACGCCGTTGGCGTAGGCCGACAGCCACACCGGGAAGTTGAAGCCGAAGGTGCCGATGAAGCCGACGAGGACGATCGGCCAGATCAGCTCCGGCCGCCCGGCCACGTACCGCAGGCCCTCGCGCAGCTGTCCCTTGCCGCGCGGCGCGCGCTCGACGACGTGCAGGTCGCGGGCGCGCATCAGGAGCAGGCCGGCGATGGGCGCGGCGAAGGACAGGCCGTTGGCGAGGAACGCCCAGCCGGTGCCCACCCCGGTGATCATCAGGCCGGCGACGGCGGGGCCGACGAGGCGGGCGGACTGGAAGTTCGCGGAGTTCAGGCTGACCGCGTTCTGCAGCTGCTCCGGGCCGACCATCTCGGAGACGAAGGACTGGCGGGCCGGGTTGTCGACCACCGTCGCCAGACCGACGGCGAAGGCGGCCAGGTAGACGTGCCAGACCTGGACGTGCCCGGTGAGCGTCAGGAAGGCGAGCGCGAGACCCGCGACGGCCATGGAGCTCTGGGTGACCAGGAGCGCCGGGCGCTTGGGCAGGCGGTCGACGAGGACACCGCCGTAGAGACCGAACAGGAGCATCGGCAGGAACTGCAGGGCCGTGGTGATGCCGACGGCCGCGGAGGAGCCGGTGAGGCTGAGGACGAGCCAGTCCTGGGCGATGCGCTGCATCCAGGTGCCGGTGTTCGAGACGACCTGGCCGAGGAAGAAGAGGCGGTAGTTCCTGATGCTCAGCGAGCTGAACATCGAGGACCTGCGGGAAACGGGAACGGTCGTCGTAGTGGTCGGTGCGGGGGCGGAAGGTGTTCCGGATCCCGTACTCAAAAGGGTTCGCCTCCTCGTGTCGGCGGTCTTACAGGTGTGCGAGCTTCTCCAGCACGGGGGCGGCGGCGCGCAGTTTGGCCCACTCGTCCTCGTCGAGGCCCTCGACGAGGCCCGCCAGGAACGCGTTGCGCTTGCGGCGGCTCTCCTCGAGCATGGCCTCGGCCTGCTCGGTCTGGGTGACGACCTTCTGCCGCCGGTCCTCCGGATGCGGCTCCAGCCGGACCAGGCCCTTGGCCTCCAGCAGCGCGACGATGCGGGTCATCGACGGCGGCTGCACATGCTCCTTGCGGGCCAGTTCGCCCGGCGTCGCGGAGCCGCAGCGGGCCAGGGTGCCGAGCACCGACATCTCGGTCGGGCTCAGCGACTCGTCGACCCGCTGGTGCTTGAGCCGGCGTGACAGGCGCATCACGGCGGAGCGGAGGGAGTTCACGGCGGCAGCGTCGTCGCCATGTGTGAGGTCCGGCATGTTCTTTAGAGTAACTCATTACTCTCGCTAAAGACCACCGCGACACGCCTGAGTGCCCGTGATGCGCGCCACTGAACCCAATGATCACCCGTACGAGTGAGTCGCTTCCGGAAAGTGACGCGCGGGGCGGCCCGATGTGGCGACCCTCGTACGCATGGGGACCAGTGTGCTCAGCCTGCGGATAGACGGAGAGCTGCTCGAAAGACTCCGGCACCATGCGGCGAAAAGAGGAATGAGCGTGCAGGACTATGTGATCCGCACGCTCATTCGGGACGACTTCGACGAACGGTTCCAGGCCGCCGTCGAGGAGACGGAGAGGTTCTACGGGGTCGGCTGACGGCTCAGGTGAGACCCAGGGCCGGCATCAGGTAGTAGAAGGCGAAGACGGCCGACACGACGTACATCGGGACCGGGACCTCCCGGGCACGCCCGGCGACCAGCCGCAGGATCGTGAAGGTGATGAAGCCCATGCCGATGCCGTTGGTGATGGAGTACGTGAACGGCATCATCAGCATCGTCACGAAGGCCGGAATCGCGATGGTGTAGTCGGCCCAGTCGATCTCCTTGACGGAGTTCGACAGGATCAGGAAGCCGACCGCGACCAGCGCCGGGGTGGCCGCCTGGGACGGGACCATCGTGGCGACCGGGGTGAGGAACAGCGCCACCGCGAAGAGGGCGCCCGTGACGACGTTCGCGAGGCCCGTGCGGGCACCCTCGCCGACGCCCGCCGTCGACTCCACGAACGCGGTGGTGGCCGAGGAGGAGCCGGCGCCACCCGCCGCGACCGCGAGGCCGTCGACGAAGAGGACCTTGTTGATGCCCGGCATGTAGCCCTCGGCGTCCGTCAGCTTGGCCTCGTCGCTGATGCCCATGATCGTGCCCATCGCGTCGAAGAAGCACGACAGCAGGACCGTGAAGACGAACAGGACGCCGGTCAGCACGCCGACCTTGGAGAATCCGCCGAACAGGCTGACCTGGCCGACCAGGTGGAAGTTCGGGGTGGCGACGGGGTTGCCCGGCCACTTCGGGACCGTCAAGCCCCAGGACGGAACCTTGGCGACCGCGTTGACGATCATCGCGAGGACGGTCATGCCCACGATGGAGATCAGGATCGCGCCCGGTGTCCTGCGGACGATCAGCGCGAAGGTCAGCAGCGCGCCGAGGACGAAGATCAGCACCGGCCAGCCGAGGAGGTGGCCGCCCGTGCCCAGCTGGACCGGGACGGTGGTCTGGGCGATGTCCGGCATCCGGGTGACGAAGCCGGAGTCGACCAGGCCGATCAGCATGATGAACAGGCCGATACCGATGGAGATCGCCTTGCGCAGCCCGAACGGCACGGCGTTCATCACGCGCTCGCGCAGGCCGGTGGCGACCAGCAGCATGACGACGACGCCGGCCAGCACGACCATGCCCATCGCGTCCGGCCAGGACATGCGGGGCGCCAGCTGGAGGGCGACGACCGAGTTCACGCCGAGGCCGGCGGCGAGGGCGATCGGCACGTTGCCGATGACGCCCATCAGGAGCGTGCTGAACGCGGCCGTCAGCGCGGTCGCCGTCACCAGCTGGCCGTTGTCCAGGTGGTGCCCGTACATGTCCTTCACGCTGCTGAGGATGATCGGGTTCAGCACGATGATGTACGCCATCGCGAAGAAGGTGGCGAGACCGCCCCGGACCTCCCGCGCCACGGAGCTGCCGCGTTCGGAGATCTTGAAGTAGCGGTCGAGGGTGCCGTAGGCGGGGGAGCCGCCCGGCTTCTCGGGGGTGGGCGCCTTGGCAGGTGCCGAGGTGGACATGCGGGACCTCATCTCCAGCGGGGTTCCCCCGAGCCCTGTTGGAGTTTCATACGAGCGGAAGCGGTCAAAGACAAACGGTTTCAGTATGAACATATGAGCCGCTAGATCGCTATCTCCGCGCGTAGAACTGATCGGGATGCGGTCGGCATGCGATTGGCATGGGATCGGGATCCGAGCGCAGTCCGAGGGCCTCTGATCGCCTCGTTAAGCTGTCTGCCATGGCCAAGTGGACCCCCAAGCACGAGGCGCCCGAGCCCCTGGAGGGCCCCGTGGTCGCCACGATCACCGGCGGCACGATCGTGTGGTTCGTGCTCTTCCTCGTGCAGCTCCCCTTCTACGGCTGGTTCCGCGACCACGGACACCTGTGGTGGCTGTGGACCTGCCTCGCCGGGGGCGGGCTGGGGCTGATCGGCATCTGGTACGTGCGCAAGCGGGACGCCGCGATCAAGCGGGCCGGGGTGCCGCAGTCGACGTCGGCCGAAAAGTTGTCATAGGCGTCGGCCGAACGGTCCCGTAGGACCCCGCCTCCCCGCCCGCCGGTCAGGTGGGCGGGCGGGTGATATCGCACGTACCGTCGGATACATGACGCACATCGACGCGGGCACCGAGCTCGACCCGGTGCATCCGGTGGCGCTGCCCCGTTCGCGGCCGGCCGGGCTCACCCGCGCCGAGGTGGCGGAGCGGATCGAGCGCGGCCAGGTCAACGACGTGCCGGTGCGCAGCAGCCGGTCCTTCGGTGAGATCGTCCGGGCGAACGTGTTCACCCGCTTCAACGCGATCATCGGCGTGCTCTGGCTGGTCACGCTGTTCGTCGCGCCGATCCAGGACAGTCTCTTCGGCTTCGTGATCCTCGCCAACACCGGCATCGGCATCGTCCAGGAGTGGCGGGCGAAACAGACCCTCGACTCGCTCGCGGTGATCGGCGAGGCCCGGCCGACGGTGCGGCGGGACGGCCATGCCACGGAAGTGGCCACGCACGAGATCGTGCTGGACGACCTCATAGAGATCGGCCCCGGTGACAAGGTCGTCGTGGACGGGGTGTGCGCGGAGGCCGACGGCCTGGAGATCGACGAGTCGCTGCTCACCGGGGAGGCGGACCCCGTGGTCAAGCGACCCGGCGACCCGGTCCTGTCCGGCAGCTTCGTCGTCGCCGGCGGGGGCGCCTTCACCGCGACCAAGGTCGGCCGGGAGGCCTACGCCGCCCAGCTCGCCGAGGAGGCCTCCCGGTTCACGCTCGTCCACTCCGAGCTGCGCACCGGCATCTCCACGATCCTCAAGTACGTCACCTGGATGATGGTCCCGGCCGCGACCGGCCTGGTCGCCACCCAGCTCGTGGTCAAGAACAACGACCTCAAGGACGCCGTGGCCCGCACGGTCGGCGGCATCGTCCCGATGGTCCCGGAGGGGCTGGTGCTGCTCACCTCCGTCGCCTTCGCGATAGGGGTCATCCGGCTCGGCCGCAAGCAGTGCCTCGTACAGGAACTCCCCGCCATCGAGGGCCTCGCCCGCGTCGACACCGTCTGCCTCGACAAGACCGGCACGCTCACCGAGGGCGGCATGGACGTCACCCGCCTGCTGCCCCTGGACGGCGCCGACGAGACCTACGTGCGCAAGGTGCTCGGCGCGCTCGGCGAGTCCGATCCCCGCCCCAACGCCTCCCTCCAGGCGATCATCGACGCCTACCCCGACAGCGAGGAGTGGCGCTGCGTCGAGTCGCTCCCCTTCTCCTCGGCCCGCAAGTACAGCGGGGCCACCTTCAGCGAGGGCGACGGCGAGACCAGCACATGGCTGCTGGGCGCCCCCGACGTGCTGCTCGACGCCGGCGATCCGGCCCTGGCCGAGACCGAGCGCCTCAACGAACAGGGGCTGCGGGTCCTGCTGCTGGCCCGCGCGAGCCGCGACCTGGACGACCCCACGCCGGCCAAGGACGCCCGCCCCACCGCCCTGGTCGTCCTGGAGCAGCGGCTGCGCCCCGACGCGTCCGACACCCTGCGCTACTTCGCCGAGCAGGACGTCCGGGCCAAGGTCATCTCGGGGGACAACGCGGTGTCGGTCGGCGCGGTCGCGGCCAAGCTGGGGCTCACGGGTACGGCGGTGGACGCGCGGCACCTGCCCGCCGACCGGGCCGGCATGGCGCAGGTGCTGGACGAGGGCACGGTCTTCGGGCGGGTCGCCCCGCAGCAGAAGCGGGACATGGTGGGCGCCCTCCAGTCGCGCGGCCACACGGTGGCGATGACCGGCGACGGGGTGAACGACGTGCTCGCGCTGAAGGACGCCGACATCGGGGTGGCCATGGGCTCGGGCTCGGAGGCCACGCGGGCGGTGGCGCAGATCGTGCTGCTGGACAACAGCTTCTCGAGCCTGCCGTCGGTGGTCGCCGAGGGCCGCCGGGTGATCGGCAACATCACGCGGGTGGCGACGCTGTTCCTGGTCAAGACGGTCTACTCGGTGCTGCTCGCGGTGCTGGTGGTGTGCGGGCAGGTCGAGTACCCCTTCCTGCCCCGGCACCTGACCCTGCTGTCCACGCTCACGATCGGCGTCCCGGCCTTCTTCCTGGCCCTCGCCCCCAACAGGGAGCGGGCGAGGCCGCACTTCGTGCGCAGAGTCATGCGGTACGCGGTCCCGGGCGGGGTGGTGGCCGGGGTGGCGACGTTCGCGACGTACCTGGTCGCCCGTGGCTACTACACCGGCCCGGGCGAACTGGAGGCGGAGACCAGCGCGGCCACCCTGACCCTGTTCCTGATCTCCATGTGGGTCCTGGCGATCATCGCCCGCCCCTACACCTGGTGGCGGGTGTCCCTGGTGGCCGCGATGGGCGCGGCCTTCCTGCTCGTCCTCGCGGTGCCGGCCCTGCAGGACTTCTTCGCGCTGAAGCTGGTCGGCCTCACCCTGCCCTGGACGGCGGTGGGCATGGCGGTGGTGGCCGCGGCCACCCTGGAGTGCCTGTGGAAGTGGGTCGGCCGCCGCTTTCCCGACTAGGCGCGCGATCCCGGTCCTCACGTTCCGGCCCCGGAGGCGGGGTGCGCCTCCGGGGCCGGGTGCCGCTTGCCGCGCGCCGGTCGGCCGCGCGTGCTCCTGCCTACTTCACGTCGACTTACTTCACGTCGACGAAGTCACCCGCGGCGCTGACCGCCGGGGTGGTCGTGGTGCCCGCGAAGGAGTAGCGGTAGTAGCCGTCCACCGTCGCCGTGGTCGTCGTCTTCAGGTTGCCCGTCGAGTTCGACTTGATGGTCTTCAGCGTGGTGTAGGTGCTCGAGCTCTTCTTGCGGAACTGGAGCTTGACGGACTGGCTGGTGTAGCCGTGGTAGTGGTTGTCCTCCCAGTTGGCCCGGGAGAGCTTGCCGGTGACCGTGATGGTCTTGCC
Organism: Streptomyces sp. AF1A; assembly: GCF_047340315.1. Lineage (NCBI taxonomy): Bacteria > Bacillati > Actinomycetota > Actinomycetes > Kitasatosporales > Streptomycetaceae > Streptomyces > Streptomyces sp. AF1A. The sequence continues at coordinate 12,844 of NZ_JBLEBI010000086.1, read as the reverse complement.
CTTCGTCACCGGCTCGGGCGAGGCGTTGACCGTCAGCTTGGAGTAGCGCTGGACCAGCGTGGTGCCGAGGCCGCCCTGGTCGGCGTAACCGACCTTGGTGATGTCGAAGCTGCTGCTGGTCGGGTCCTGGCCGTTGTACGCGATGGCGAGGGCCGCGCCGTGCCACGTACCGGCGTCGGAGTTCATGAGTTCGCCCTCGGCCGGGTAGACGTCGATGTTGCCCTTGCAGCTGGCGGTGGTCGACGAGGTGGCCGTGCAGGTGGCCGGGTTGTCGCCGAACAGCATGTTGTCCGGCGCGTCGTACGAGCCCTTGTAGATGTAGGGGCCGGTGAGGAAGTCGGCGGCGGTGATGTCGACGTCCGCGCCGTGGGTCAGCGTGTAGGTCACCGTCGTGGCCACGTGGTTGGTCGTCCCGACCTTCACCGCGCCGGTGATCTTGAAGTTGGAGAAGGTGACGTCCATGTCGTACGGCGCGTCGGTGGCGCCCGAGGCCGTGAACGCGGTCCTGCCCGAGGAGGCCCGCTGGGCGGCCTCGCGGATCTTCAGGATGTCGGACTTGGACGGCGTCGCGGAGCCGCCGGCGGCCTGAGCGGCCGGCACGACGAGCGCGGAGAGAGCCAGGGCGCCCGAGACGGCGGCCACGGTGGCACGAAGCTTCATGCGTTCCCCTGTCGGGAAAGGTGGACCCGGGGGTCCAGTTGATCGTGGAGTCCGTTGACTCGCGTATCAGACTCGCGACGAGGGGAACTGGTTGTACGGATGTTCCCATGAATTTTTGTTCCCATGAATTCGGCCCTCGCGGCCACCCGTGCCACCACGGCACCACCTGCCGCACGCCGACGTGACCGCCGGCGGCGCTGATCAGTCGAACCAGCGGTCCCGCGCCAGCTCCTCCGTGCGGGACGGGTCCTCCAGCAGGGCCGCCACCTCGAAGCGGCGCGGCCACTGCCCGGCCGCCCAGGCCAGCCCCGCGGCGACGCCCTCCAGGGTGGCGGCGTGCAGCACCCCGTTGTCGGTCAGCCGCCAGTCGATCTCGACGCCGTCCACCACCAGTTCGTCGTGCTCCACGTAGGTCGCGGGGGTGCGCGGCCCGAGCAGCACCCGCACCGGGTCCGGCACCTCGTGCTCGGTGCCCTCGGAGTGGACCTCGCCGGTGACGGACTCGCTGAGCCGCCGCACCTGGAACAGCTCGGCCAGCTCCGCGGCCCGGGAGGGCCGCACGGGCAGCAGCGGCACCCCGGCGGTGAACGGCAGCAGGTCGGGGGAGTCGACCACCACGGCCTCGGCGGCGTCCACCACCTCCACCCGCCCGTCGACCACGGCCCGCAGCTCGTCCGGCAGAGTCACCTGCTCGGGGTCCAGCTCCGCCAGCGCACCGTACAGGCCGTGCAGTTGCGCCGGGGTGACCGGCCGCTCCGGGTCGGCGAGCCGGTCCAGCAGCTCGGCGGCGCCGCCGGGCTCGTCCAGCAGCGCGGCGACGGAGGTGCGCACGCCCAGCGCCCGCAGCACCTGCTCGTCCTCGAACCCGGTGGCGTCGGCCTCGTCGTACAGGCCGCGCAGCAGCGGGTCACCGCCGGCCGCGAGCAGGCCCGCCGGGCGGCGGCCGTCCAGCACCGGGTGCCCGCGCAGCCACCAGGCCGTGTACGGGCGGACCACCTCGTGCCTGCCGTCGTGCAGCAGGATGCGCACGGGCTGGGTGAGCGCGTCGCGCAGCGGCGGCCGGGCGAGCATCGAGAGCGCCTCGGGCCAGTGGTCGTCGTCGACGAGGTCGAGGTCGCGGACGGCGACGAGTTCGGTGGCGACCGGTGGTACGGGGCTGTCCGGGAAGCGGTCGAGGAGGTCCTCGCACCACACGTCGACGGCGTCCAGCAGCCCGGCGTCGTCCGGCTCGGCGAAGTCGCCCTCCCGGGGCTCCAGTTCGTCGGGGTCGAGGACCACGTCGGTGGCGCGGACCAGGGCGAAGGTGGCCAGCACCCCGCACGCGGTCAGCGGCTGCTCGCCCCACTTCTCCGCCAGATCGTGGTCCACGGCCGCCAGTTCGCCCTCGCGGATCACCCGGGCGAAGGGGCTGCCGGGCAAGACCAGCTCGCCGGCGGGGGCCGGCTCCCCGTCCTCGTCGGGCAGCGCGAGGGCGCCCAGCCAGGGCTCGTCACCGGGTTCCAGCCCGGCGTCCCGGACCAGCCCGAGGACCGTGTCGGCCAGTTCCTCGGCGTCCGGCGCGTCCTCCTCCCAGCCCATCCCGCCGTCCTCGTCCAGGGAGGCGGCCACGGCGGCCCGGATCTGCGGGGTGGTGAGCACCGCGCGCGGGGTCGCGGGCAGCGCGCCCAGCTTCTCCAGCAGCGGGTGCACGGCGTCCTCGTGCGCGACCTTCAGCCCGAGCCGGCCGAGCACGTCCGCGTCGATGTGGGCGGCGTCCGGGGCGGGCAGCAGCACCTGGCGGGGGCCGATGGTGGTCCGCCCGTCGGCGAGCGGCACGGGCAGCCCGGAGAGCCGCTCGGGGTCGACGCCGGCGAGGCTGTCGTACAGCCGCCACCACCAGCCGGGGTCCTTCTCCAGGCCGGAGAGCCGGTCGACGGCGTCGGCGAGCGGGAGCCGGGCGACCCCGAGGGTGCGCAGCTCGACGCGGCGTTCGAGACCGGCGGGCAGCAGGGTGGGCAGCACCTCGGCGAGCACCCGCACGGTGTCGGCGCCGGCGCCCTCCACGACCTCCGCGTCCCGGGGGCGTACGGCCTCCGGCAGCTCGTCCTCGCCGCCCTTGCCCGCGACGGCGGGCGGCAGGAAGGCGGTCCGCGGCAGCCGCTCCAGGATCGCCTGCCGCAGCGCCCCGTCGAGCTCGCCCTTGCCCAGCGGCCCGGGCACGAGGTCGATGATCCCCTCCGTCACCGGCCGCCACTCGGCGAGCAGCTCGGCGTACTGGTCCGCCGCGCGCTGTACCAGGAAGTCGGTGAGCGGACCGGGGGCCGCGTGCCGCCGGGCGGTGTCGAGCGGGAAGGAGGCGATGAGCAGCGCGGGGACGCCGAGGGGCTCGTCGCTGGGCGTGGGGGCGTGCACCACGGGGGTCGTGCGCGGCCGGACCGGGCGTCCCGCCTCGTCCTGGGGCACGGCCCAGGTCACCGACCAGTACGGGCGCAGCCGCTCCTCCACCGGCCGGTCGGCGAGCAGGTCCGGGGTGAGCGGCCCGTGCGCGGATCCGGTGCGCCAGCGGGTGACGCCCTCGCGCGAGTCCTCGACGACGGTGACGGCGCCCTCGTCACGGCGGCGCAGGGTGCGCGGCGCGCGGTCGCCGGTCTCGATCACGACCTCCTCCAGCCCCGGCAGGGCCAGGAGCAGGGCGTCGTCGACGGCGTGCAGCAGCCGCTCGGCGAGGTCGGCGGCGGCCGCGTCCCGCAGCGGCAGGATGACGGCGGTGTCGTACGGCTCCGGAGCGGAGCCCTCGGCGGCGAAGGGCAGCCGGAGCAGGGGGACGTGGCCGTCGCGGCGGCGGATCTCGTCGCCGAGCACGGGGCTGTGCCGCGCGGTGTCGGCCGCGAGCTCCCGCGACTCCACCAGGGACCAGCGGACCCCGCCGTGCCGGCCGACGATCGCCGGCTCGTCGGTGACGGCGAGCACGGCGGCGAAGCCGACGCCGAACCGGCCGACGGCACCACGGGCCGTTTCGGTGTCCCGCTTCGCCGAGGCCCGCAGCGTGGACAGCGACTCGACGCCGGCCGCGTCCAGGGGCGCGCCGGTGTTGGCCGCGACCAGCACGCCGTCGCGGAGGGTGAGCCGCAGCCGTCCCGGCGTCCGTGCCCGGGCGGCGGCGTCGGCGGCGTTCTGCGCCAGCTCGACGACCAGCCGGTCCCGGTAGCCGCCGAGAACCAGGTCCTCCTCCGCGTTGGCGTCCTCGCGGAACCGGGCGGGGCTGGTGGCCCACGCGTCGAGGACGCCGCGGCGCAGACGGGCCGTCCCGAACGGATCGGCCCCCTCGGCCGCCGGCCGCACGAACTTGCTCACGTTGACTCTCCTCTTCGACGTGAGGACGAAGGTACAGCGCGCACGGGGAGCCGGCGGACGACGGCGGGGGCACCGGGCGCGGTCCCGGCCGCTCCGGCTGCGCCGTCCGGTGACACGTTGCAGGATGGTGGTGGCTGCGGGTGTCGGGGGCCGGTGCCGCAGATCCGCCTTCCACGCTGTCGAGCGAAGTGGTGCCGCGATGTCCGAAACCTCGAGAGGCCCTGTCTGGCGACGGATTCCGGAGGAGGTGGCGGGCACGGCCGGCACGGTGCTGCGTGCGGCCGGGAACGTGGCCCTCCATCCGAGGTCCGCCGTCGAACGCGCCCGCCGTCTGCCCGAGCTGGTGCCCGCCCTGGGACAGGCGGTGAAACCGATCCTGACCGGGCGGGTGGACGACTGGCGCGGCGAGTACGCCTACACCCTCGGCGAGCAGGCGTTCGTGTACGGCTTCCCGTACATCTACTACGCGCAGTTGCGGCACGCCTGGGTGACGCAGCCACGGGACCCGGCGACGACTCCGTACGCCCCGGTCAACCACTTCTGGCACGCCCAGCACCTGATCGACGCCGCCTACCGGGACGGCGGCTGCCCCAACAACGACACCCTGTACTCGGTCGCCTGGGTGAACCTCACCGACGAGCCGGTCGTCCTGTCCCATCCGGACATGGGGGACCGGTACTTCAGCTTCGAGCTGGTCGGGATCACGTCCGACAATTTCGACTACGTGGGCCAGCGCACCACCGGCTCGAAGGCGGGCCACTTCGCCCTGGTCGGCCCGGGCTGGAGGGGGACGCTCCCCGACGGCGTCCGGGGGCTGAGGCAGGCTCCCAGCCACTGGATCCTCGTCCTGGGCCGCACCCTCGTCGACGGCGTCGAGGACCTGCCGCGGGTCCGGGAGCTGCAGGAGCAGTACCGGCTCACCCCGCTCAGCCTGTTCGGCCGGCCGGACGCGCAGGTCCCCGTGAGCCGTGAGGTGCTCGAGCCGGTCCCGGCGGAGGAGGATCCGCTGGGCCCGTGGAAGACCCTGAACGCGATGCTGGCCGAGAATCCGCCGCCCTCTCACCACTACCTGCTGCTCCGGCAGTTCGCCGAGATCGGCATCGGCCCCGGCCTCGACGTCGAGGCACAGCCCGACGCGGTCAGGCGGAGCCTGATCCGGGCGGCCGCCGTCGGCGTGCCCCTGCTCAGGCAGCAGAGCCTCAGCGGCGACTGGGCCCGCCTGGTGAACGGCTGGCGCTACCCGCCCCGGACGATGGGGCGGTTCGGCGACGACTTCCTCAAGCGCGCCGCCGACCAGGCGCTGATCGGCATCGCGGCCAACGATCCGGCCGAGGCCGTCTACCTGCTCAACTTCGAGGACGCGAACGGCGACAAGCTGTCCGGCGACGGCCGTTACGAACTGCACTTCGACGCCGACCGGCTGCCGCCGGTCGAGGCCTTCTGGTCCCTGACCGCATACGGCGAGGACATGAACCTGATCCACAACCCGCTCGAGCGGTACTCGATCGGCGACCGCACCCGCGGGCTCATGCTGGACCCGGACGGCGGCCTGACCATCCACCTGCAGGCCGAGCCGCCCGAGGAGGACAAGCAGCCCAACTGGCTGCCGACCGCCGCGCAGGGCACCTGGTTCGTGGCCCTGCGCATGTACCGGCCGCGCCCCGAGGTCGTGGACGCGACCTGGGAGTGCCCGCCGCTGACCCGCACCGGCTGACGGCCGCGGGGCTAGGAGTGGCCCAGTTCCGCCGTCTCCTCGTCGCTCGCCTCCGGGACCGAGCCGGAGTCGCGGGCGGGGCGCAGCGGGAAGGGCTCGACGCGGGTCTCGTCGATGACCGGCGGGGCCGGCTGCGGGGGCTTGGGCATGACCGCCGCCTCCGAGTGGCCGCCGCAGCCGTAGGCCAGCGAGACCACGCGGCCGTCGGCCGGGGCGAACTCGTTCGCGCAGACGCCGAATGCCTGGCCCAGGGAGCCGCCGATGGGCATCAGGAAGCCGCAGGTCATGCAGGTGGCCGGGGCCGCCTGGGCCATGGCCGTCTTCGGGCCGAACGCCTCCTCCCAGCGGTCCGCCGCGCTGTGCAGGCCGTACCGGGACAGCACCCGGGCCCGGCGCATGCCCAGCTCCTCCGCCACCGCCGCGATCGAGCCGCGTGACGGCGCCATGGGCTGGGCGGCGGGGGCGCCCGGGGTGACGTCGGCGTCCTCGGCCTCCGCCAGTTGCGCCATCTCCCCGGACACCGCCGAGTTGGGCGGCGGCTCGTCCGCGCCCGTGTAGCCGGGCTCCAGGCGCAGGTCGTCCTGGTCCGTGGGGAGCAGGTCGCCGGGGCCGAGGTCGCCGGGGCGCAGGCGCTCGCTCCACGGCACCCACTCGGGGGCGAGGAGGGCGTCGGGGCCGGGCAGCAGGACGACCTCGTCGAGCGTGACGACCTTGGCGCGGGAGGCGCGGGCCACCGTCACCGCCCAGCGCCAGCCGCGGTAGCCCAGCTCCTTGCACTCGAAGAAGTGCGTGACGACACGGTCGCCCTCCGACACCAGGCCGGAGTGCTCACCGACCACCCCGGGCGCGGCCGCCTCCTCCGCGGCGCTCCTGGCGAGATCGATCGCCTCGGCGCACAGACGGTCGGGGGTGCGGCTTCGCGTGGTCGCTGCGCTCACAGGTATCGCTTCTCTCCTACGCCGTCTCGTCGAGTGCGGCTGCCTCCGGCGGGTTGGCCGACGGAGCGGACCTGGGGACCGCATCGACGTCATGCATCCGCGCGCTCGGGCGCACCTCTGCCATCCATTCTGCGTTATGGCTGAGAAAGGCACGCTACACCGAACGAGATTCGTTCCTGTTCCGCGGCCGGTCTTCCCGTCCGGCCACCCCTCCCGCAACACGGCGCGCGACGGGCCCGCCCGGGTGCGGTTCGCCGCCATACGTGCCGGAACGGCACTATCCGAGGGCGTCTCGGGGCACTATGAACCACGTGGCAACCGCGGACAAGCGTGGGGTTCGGGGGGGCGGCGCGAGCCGGGTCGGCGGTGCCGTCCGGACCGTCGGGCGCGCCCTGCACCTCCCGGTCACCGGAGCCGCGCGCGGCATCCGCCGGGCCACGCACGCGCACGGGGCGGGCGAGTCGGGGCTGGGCAAGCTGATCGAGTTGCACGCGGTGAACGGCGCGGGCGACGTGATGATCACCGTGGCGCTGGCGTCCACGGTGTTCTTCTCGGTGCCCACGGACGAGGCGCGCGGGCGGGTCGCGCTGTATCTCGCGATCACCATGGCGCCCTTCACCGTCCTCGCCCCCGTCATCGGCCCCCTCCTGGACCGGCTGCCGCACGGGCGGCGCGCCGCGATGGCCGGGGCCATGCTGGCCCGGGCGCTGCTCGCTCTGGTCATCTCCGGGGCGGTGGCCGGCGGCAGTCTGGAGCTGTATCCGGCCGCGCTGGGCGTGCTGGTGGCGTCCAAGGCGTACGGGGTGGTGCGCAGCGCGGTCGTGCCGCGGCTGCTGCCGCCCCGGTTCTCGCTGGTGAAGGCCAACTCGCGGGTGACCCTGGCCGGGCTGCTGGCGACCGGCGTCGCCGCGCCGATCGCGGCCGGACTGCACGGACTGGGCGATCCCTGGCCGCTCTACGGCGCCTTCGTGATCTTCGTGGCGGGGACGGCGCTGTCGTTCTCGCTGCCGCCCAAGGTGGACTCGGCCAGGGGCGAGGACGTGGCGCTGCTCGCGGCCGACGAACAGCATCTGCACGGGCCGCAGCGCAGGCAGGCCAAGCGGCCGGGGCTGCGCACCGTGGGGCCCGCCGTGACGCACGCGCTCGGCGCCAACGCCGCCCTGCGCTGCCTGTCCGGCTTCCTGATCTTCTTCCTCGCCTTCCTGCTGCGCGAACACCCGCTGACCGGCCAGAGCGCGGCGGTCTCGCTGGGGCTGGTGGGCGTCGCGGCCGGTGCGGGCAACGCGCTGGGCACGGCGGTGGGGGCGTGGCTGAGATCACGGGCTCCGGAGGTCATCATCGTGACCGTCGTCGCGGTGGTGCTGGGCTCGGCGATCGTGGCCGGCCTGTTCTTCGGCGCCCTCCTGGTGGCCTGTCTCGCGGCCGTCGCCGGGTTCGCGCAGGCGCTGGCCAAGCTGGCGCTGGACGCGCTGATCCAGCGGGACGTGCCGGAGGCGGTGCGCACCTCGGCGTTCGCGCGCTCGGAGACGCTGCTGCAGATGGCGTGGGTGTTCGGCGGCGCGGTCGGGATCGTGATGCCGCTCAACGGCACCGCCGGCCTCCTGATCGGCGCCGCGTTCGTGGCCGTCGGCTGGCTGACCACACTGCGCGGCCTGCTGGCCTCGGCCCGGCACGGCGGCCGGTCCCGGCCACGGGTGGCGTAACGGACCGCACGGCCCCGGCCACAGGTGGCGTAACGGACCGCACGGCCCCGGCCACAGGTGGCGTAACGGACCGCACGGGCCCGGCCACAGGTGGCGTAACGGACCGCACGGCCCCGCCTGGCGCGACGGACCGCACGAGCCATCTCACCACGGGTGCGCCCGGCACAACGGACCACACGGGCCTGCCCACCACGGGCACATCTGGCGCAACGAACCCAACACCGGCCCGCCCACGACAGGCCCGCCCGGCGCAACGAACCCGACACCAGCCCGCTCACGACAGGCCCGCCCGGCGCAACGAACCCGACACCAGCCCGCTCACGACGGGCCCGCCCGGCGCAAGGGACGGGACACGGGCCCGCCCACCACGGGCACACCTGGCGTAACGAACCGGGCACGCCGTACCCCACGTGGGCGGACGGCTCGGGGCGCCAGATAGCCTTCGGCCATGACCACGCTGCAATCCGCTGTGCGACGCCGCCGCGCCGTCGCCGCCGCCGGCGCCGTTTCTGCCGGACTGCTCGTTCTCTCGGCCTGCGAGAAGCCGACACCCGTCGCAACGATCACCGTCGGCCAGGACTCGGTCAACGCCGAGGCGGTCTGCTACAACGACGGCAAGGCGCTGGACACCAAGTCGCTCACCGACTGCGCCAAGAAGGCCAACGAGGCGAAGTCGATCAAGGTCGGCCAGGACCAGACGGTCCGCATCGGCGTCGACCCGAAGATCGCGGACGCCGGCTGGACCCTCCTGGTGAACGGCCGCCCGTTCACCGACGTCAGCAAGGAGACGTACCGCACCATCCCCAGCAGCGCGTTCTTCAACCAGCAGTACGGCACCGAGGGCGACACCAACACGGTCCTGATCCAGATGGGCAGCAACCCCACCAAGGGCGTGTGGTCGTTCAAGGTCAAGAAGGCCTGATCACGACGTCCGCACGCGTTCTCGTCGCCACCGCCGTCCCCGCCGAACGGGACGCGGTGGCGCGGGCGTTCCCGGGCGCGGCCGAAGAAGTGCGGCTGCCGGGCGCCGTGCTGTGCCGTACGGCCGCGGGCGTGGACCTGCTCGCCGCCGGAGTCGGCCCTGCCCTCGCCGCCGCCTCCAGCGCCGCCGCGCTCACCGCGGCCGCCCTCGCCGGCGCCCCCTACCGCCTGGCCGTCTCGGCCGGGATCGGCGGCGGCTTCGCGCCCGAGGCGCCGGTCGGCTCACTCGTCGTCGCCGACGCGATCACCGTGGCCGACCTGGGCGCCGAGACCCCCGACGGCTTCCTCCCGGTCACCGACCTCGGGTTCGGAACCGTCACGCATCATCCGCCGGAATCACTCGTCCGGGCGGCCTGCGAGGCCATCGGCGCCCCTGCCGGCACCGTCCTCACCGTCTCGACCGTCACCGGGACCGCAACCCGCGCCGCCGGGCTGCGCGCCCGGCACCCCCGTGCGCTCGCCGAGGGCATGGAGGGCTTCGGGGTCGCGGAGGCGGCCGGCGCCCAGGGGGTGCCCGTGCTGGAGATCCGCGCGGTCTCCAACCCGGTCGGCCCGCGCGACCGCGCCGCCTGGCGCATCGGCGACGCCCTCGCCGCGCTCACCGAGGCCTTCGGGAAGCTCGCGCCCGCATTGGAGAGTTGGAACACGCATGACGACCAGTGAGCAGCGGTCCCTGCGGATCGCGTACTCCCCCTGCCCCAACGACACCTTCGTGTTCGACGCCCTCGCCCACGGCCGCGTCCCCGGCGCCCCCGCGCTGGACGTGACCTTCGCCGACATCGACATCACCAACGGCATGGCCGAGCGCGGCGAGTTCGACGTACTGAAGGTGTCGTACGCCGTTCTGCCGTACGTCCTCGACGAGTACGCGCTGCTGCCCTGCGGTGGTGCGCTCGGCCGGGGCTGCGGGCCGCTGGTGCTGACCCGGGAGCCGGGCGCCGACCTCACGGGCCGTACGGTCGCGGTGCCGAGCGAGAGGTCGACGGCGTATCTGCTGTTCCGCCTGTGGGCCGCGGACACGCTGCCCGGCGGGGTCGGCGAGATCGTCGTCATGCCGTTCCACGAGATCATGCCGGCCGTCCGGGACGGCAAGGTGGACGCGGGACTGGTGATCCACGAGGCCCGCTTCACCTACCAGAACTACGGGCTGCACAAGCTCGCGGACACGGGCGAGCACTGGGAGCACACCACCGGACTGCCGATCCCGCTGGGCGCGATCATCGCGAAGCGCTCCCTGGGCGCGCAGGCGCTGACGCGGCTCGCGGAATCCGTCCGCGCCTCGGTGCGAGGGGCCTGGGACGACCCGGAGGCCTCCCGGCCGTACGTCATGGCGCACGCCCAGGAGATGGACCCGGCCGTGGCCGACCAGCACATCGGCCTGTACGTGAACGAGTTCACCGCCGACCTCGGCGAGGACGGCTACGCGGCGGTCCGGGGCCTGCTCACCCGAGCGGCGGCCGAGGGCCTCGTCCCCGCACTCGGCCCGCAGGCACTCGCGTTTCCCTGACACCGGAGGCGGCAGGCACGCACGCCTTCCCGAGCCCAAGGCCAGCAGGCACGCGCGTCTCGCCGACGCCGAGGGCGGCTGGCACGCACGTCGCCCCGAGCCCGAGGACGGCAGGCACGCACGTCTCGCCGACGCCGAGGGCAGGGTCGGCGGCCGAGGGGCCGGTGCCGCTCCTCGGCCCGGGCGGGGTCACGTCCGGCTGACGGCTGGTCAGACGTCCAGCTGGTCGGCGACCGCGCGCAGGAGGCCGGCGATCTTCTTGCCGGAGGCCTTGTCGGGGTAGCGGCCCCGCTCCAGCGACTGGGTGACGTTCTCGAGGAGGGTCGTCAGGTCCTGCACGATCGAGGCCAGCTCGTCCGGCTTCTTGCGCTGGGCGGCGGCGACCGACGGGGTCGGGTCGAGCACGGTCACCGACAGCGCCTGGTCACCGCGCTGACCGGCGACGACGCCGAACTCCACGCGCTGCCCCGGCTTGAGCGAATCGACGCCGGCAGGGAGAACCGAGGAATGAACGAAGACGTCACCGCCGTCGTCGCGGGAGAGAAAGCCGAAGCCCTTCTCGCTGTTGAACCACTTGACCTTGCCGGTAGGCACGTCTGTCCTCGTCCTCGTACTCGTCGGGAAAACTGCTTCGGAAACGGCTCTTGATAGCACTGGAGCGGGTCCACCGTGACCCGCCGCTACCAAGGCTAATGGTCTTGGAGCGGGTGACAAGACGTCCCCCGGTCGTTCTCTTCCGCAGGGAACTACCCTGGTCCGGTGCGTGACAAAACCCAAACGAATTCCGCCGGGCCCGGTGACGGACTGATCCGTGCCGGTGCCGTCGTGTTCTTCATCGGCGCTCTGGCCACCCTGGTCACGATGGTCCCGCTGTTCCTCGGCGACAAGCCGTTTCCGACGTACATGTACGGCTTGAGCATGCTCATGGCCGTCGGCTTCCTCGTCGCCGGCGCGGGCGTCCTGCGGTCGATCGCCGCCGGGCGGCGTCAGGCCCGGGACGCCTCGGCCCCGCGGTAGCCCGCCAGCCACGCGGGGAACGCGGACAGGTCCTCCAGGACGACGTCCGCGCCGGCCGCGCGCAGGTCCTCGGCGGGGCACGGCCCGGTCGCCACGGCGACCGACACCGCGCCCGCCGTACGGGCCCCGCGCACGTCCCCTATGTGATCGCCGACGTACACGGCCGCGTCGTACTCGCGCAGCGCCTCGGCCTTCTGCTCCGCCCACAGGTCGCCCACCACCACGTCCGGCTCGAGGCCCAGGTGGGCCAGGTGCCGCTTGGCGTTCGGCTCGTACTTCGCCGTGACGACCATGCTCCGCCCCCCGGCCGCGCGCACCGCGGCGATGGCCTCGCGGGCGCCCCGCATGGCGGGCGTGGCGGCGACGGCGAACGCCGGGTACATCTCCCGGTACAGGTCGGCCATCGCGGCCACCTCCTGCTCCGGGAACCAGTTGACCAGCTCCTCCGCCAGCGGCGGCCCCAGCCGGGTCACCGCCAGATCGGCGTCGATGTACGTACCCGTGCGCTCCGACAGCGCCAGGTAGCACGCGCGGATGCCCGGCCGGGAGTCGATGAGGGTCATGTCGAGGTCGAAGCCGACGGTGAGGGTGGTCATGGGGGACATTGTGCCGGGTCGGTACGACGGCCCCCCGCGCGCTCAGCCCCTGCGCTGCGAGCGCCACACCAGGTAGAGCGCCGAGGCCACGGCCGCGCCGCGGACCACCCAGGGCCATGTCTGGGCGACCGCGTCGCTCATGTGGCCCTGGGCGATCGGCTCGCCCCAGCGGCCGTCCTCCCGGCCCCACAGCCACACCAGTCCCGCCGCCGCGGCGGTGCCGGGCAGGACCACGACGGCCCACTTGCTCTCCGCGGGGGTCAGCCGCCGGGAGCCGTAGGCGATCAGCCAGCCCGCGAGCAGCGCGAACCAGTTGCCCAGCACGGCCCCGGCGACGAGCGCCGCGGCGGCCAGCAGCAGGAGGGGGTTGGACCAGCCGGCGGCCGGGCCGGGCA
>NZ_JBLEBI010000085.1:0-26744 GCF_047340315.1 Streptomyces sp. AF1A | reverse complement strand
GGCGGCGACCCGGCCCGCCGGGTACCGGACCGCGGCGCGGCTGATCCGGCTGGCTGACCGGCTCGGCATCCCGGTGCTGACCCTGGTGGACACCCCGGGTGCGGCGAACGACGCGGAGGCGGAGAGGCAGGGCGCCGGCGCGGCGATAGCGGAGGTGTTCGCGGCGGTCGCCGCCGCCCGGGTGCCGTTGACCACGCTCGTCATCGGCGAGGGCGGCTCCGGCGGCGCCCTCGCGCTGGCCGCGCCGGGCCGTACCTGGGCGACGCCGGACAGCTACTTCTCGGTGATAGCCCCGGAGTCGGCGGCGGCCATCCTCAAGCGAGGGCCGGAGGAGGTCGAGGCGACCGCCGGACAACTGCGCATCCGGCCGCAGGACCTGGTGGACCTCGGGGTGGTCCGGGCGGTCGTGGACCCGCGCTGACGTCGAACAGCCGCCGGTCCAGCGTCCCGGCCCGCAGATACGGCAGCGCCTCGTCCGGTACGAGGGTGAGGTCACCGTTGCTCGACTGCGTGCGCACGGGGCCCGTGGCGCCCCGGGGCCGCTGCAAGGTGACCGTCCGACTGCCGTGCCCGAGTTCGGTGACGGTCACCTTGTCGCCGGTGACGAGGGTGGCGGTGGTGGCGGAGGTGGCGGAAGCGGGAGGGCGCGGGGCCGCGGCGGTGCGCGCCACCGCCTCTCCGGCCGGCAACAGGGCACCCACCAGCCCCGCCGCCAGCAGTACCGCGCCGTGTCCGACTGGTCCTGTGGTCATCCACGCCTCTTCTCGTGTGTGTCGAGGGGGTCGTGTGCTGGGAAGAGTGTCAGGTGCCGTGTGAGGACGGGATGGTGACCGGTCCTGGCGGGAGGGCGCCGCGGCGCGTTCCCGCCACGCGCTCAGCTCCCGTCCGCAACAATGGAGTTGGTCGAGGGTCGGGAACTCGGGGGGTTCGGCGCCATGAACAGGCTGATGGAGTTCACCACGGAGGACGGCGCCGTGGTCGTCGTGGAGAGCGCCGACGGCCCGGGCGGGACCCGGCTCGTCTCGCGCGGGGAGGGCCCGGCCGCCCAGGCCACCCGCACCTTCGAGGGCGCCCTCGACAACGTGCGCGCCGCGGCCCACTCCGCCCTGCGCGTCTTCCGCGACGGCGCCCTGCACCCCGACTCCGTGGAGCTGGAGTTCGCCGTGAAACTGACCGCGGAGGCCGGCGCGGTCATCGCGAAGGGGGCGGCGGAGGGGCAGCTGGTGGTGCGACTGGGCTGGACGTCCGGCCGTGCGGCGCCGGGTGCGCCGGACCCCTCCGCCGTGAGCGCCCCGGAGCCGGCGTCCGGGTCATGAGCGGTGCGTCCTGGCAGGCCCGCGTCGAGTGCGGGGGCGTGGTGCACGGTGCCGGCGTCCTGGTCTCCCCCACCACCGTGCTGACCTGCGAGGACGAAGACGGCTACGGCCATCCCCACGACACCGTCGGCGACGAGGCACCCCCACGTGCCTACCGCACCAGGGCCACCTTCGAGTTCGCCGACGGCGCCCGGCACCCGGACACCGTGGCCGCACTCGGCCGGGCGGTCACCAGGCTGCTGACGGCGAGCGGGCCGGCCCGTCACACCTTGCGGCCGACCGCGCGGGACAACGGCTGGACAGTGGTGACGGCACCGGGCATGGCCGGCCTGCCCCTGCTGCACGCCACAATGCGGCACTTCGAGGACGAGGTCGTGCAGCTGGGAACTTTCGCTGGCTGGTGACCTTCGAGTGTCTCGTAGGAGACGGCCGTATCCAGGCTCCGGACGCGGTGCGCGACCGCCGGACGCTGGACGTCTCCGAGGACCGGCGGGGCATCGTGGCCGTACCGCAGATGCTCCGGGACGACTGGACGAGGATCCAGATTTGGCCCCCTGGCTGCAGTCCCTGCGTCCGGGTACCGCTGCGGGCTGGTACCGGCTGTGCCGGATGGCGCGCCCGCTCTTCGACGGCACGCACCTGCCGCCGCCCGTCCTCGGCCCTCACCCGCTCCCCGCCGGTGACGTCTTCCCCGAGGGAGCCGGCGAGGTCCGGACCGTCGTCTACCGGACCGGCGCGGGCGAGCTCGGCACCACCCGGCGCCCGGGAGCCACGGAGTACTTCGAAATCGACTTCGCCGAGCGCCGCCTGGAGCTGGATGAGAGGGAATCGTTCTTCCGGGCCATCGGCACGGCCGTCTGGCGTGTCAGCGACCCGCTCCGGCCGTGGCGCACGCGGACGGCGAGCCGTTCCCCGAGCGCATCAGGGAGGCGGTGCGCCAGCGGCTGCGGAACCTGGCGAGCATCTCCCCCGGTGTCATGGCCGAGCGGCAGCCGTTCTCACTCGCTGCTCCAGCCACCCAGGTGCCCGGCTGCACGGTACGCGGCGAACTGACCTTGTGGCGGACCCGTACCTGACCCGCCAGCGGCCTCCTGACGACGCGACACACCGGACTGACATCGGAAACCGCCCGTTCGGCCGCACCCCTCCCGGCCCCCCACAAAAGGCGCCCGGCCGTGCGTCCCGCACAGGATGCAGACACAAGGACAGAAACGAGGCCCGCCGGCCGGCCGGCTGAGGCCCGTGCCACCCGGGAGGAACTGCCGTGACCGTCAGTCTGGAGCAGCTGCGCCGCTGCCACTTCGGCGTCGACCTGGGGGCGGCCAGCACCCGTGTGTACGTGAAGGGCTCCGGCCTCGTCGTCGACCAGCCCTCGGTCGCGGCCGTGAACATCCGCAGCGGGGGACTCATCGCGGTCGGTGAGCTGGCGGAGCAGATGACGGGCCGCACGCCGGACTACATCCGGGTCGTACGCCCCATCTCCGGCGGCACGGTGATCGACATCGAGATGGCCCAGCGCATGCTGCGGCACCTGCTCGGCGACAGGATGCGCCGCTGGCTGCGGCGCAAGCCCTGGCTGCGCGCGGCGGCCTGCACCCCGCACGACGCCGATCCGCTCGCCCAGCGGGCGACGATCGAGACGCTGGTCGGGCTGGGAGCGCGCCGGGTGCAGCTGGTGGACACGCTGATCGCGGCGGCGGTGGGGTGCGGGCTGCCGGTGGAGCTGCCCGAGGCCCACATGATCATGGTGTGCGGGGCGGCGGCCACCCAGGTCGCGGTGCTGTCGCTGGGCTCGATCGTCACCGCCGAGCGGATGCCTGTGGGCGGGGAGGCCGTGGACCACGCGATCGTGCAGCATCTGCGCCACGAGCACGAGCTGTTGCTGCCCAGCCAGGCGGTACGGCCGCTGCAGCTGGCCCTGTCCGGGGCCGGGCTCTCCCTGGACGGCCCCACCAAGACGGTGATCAACGGCCGGGACGTCGCCACCGGGCTGGCCCGCAGCGTGCGGGTGGACACCGCCGCCGTGCGGGACGCGATCCACGCCCCGCTGACCGCGGTCCTGGACGGCATCGGCAAGGTGCTGCGCGAGTGCCCACCGGACCTGGTGGCGGACCTGGCCGACCGCGGGATCGTCATGGTCGGCGGTTCCGCGCTGCTGCCCGGCTTCGCGCAGATGGTCCAGCAGGCCACCGGGATGCCGGTGCACATCGCGGAGCGGCCCGACCTCTGCGCGGCCCAGGGCCTCGGCGCCATGATGGAGGGCCGCATCCAGCCGCCGGCCCTGGACGCCATCGCCGCCTGACCCACGACGGCACCGGGTGGCCGGCCACGGCCTCACCGCGCGAGGTGGCACCGGATCGTCGTGCCCTCGGGACCGGTGTGCGTGCGCACCAGGTCGGCGACGAGGTTGACCAGCAGCAGGCCGCGCCCTCCGCGCTGATCGCGGGAGGCGGGGCGGCGGCCGGCCAGCGGGTCCGTCAGGCGGCCCTTGTCCCGCACCTCGCACAGCACACGCCCGTCCTCCGGCCACACCGTGAGCGTGCCCGTACCGCCGCCGTGGATCACGCTGTTGGTGGTCAGCTCGGCGGTGATCAGCGCCAGGTTCTCCAGGGCCATGCCCGCCAGGCCCAGCCCCGCGGCGTGCTCCGCGGCCAGGTGCCGCACCGCGGAGAGGGTCTCCTCGTCGAAGGCGACGGCGAGCACGCCGGGGCCGTTGCCGGGGGCGGGCGGCAGCGGCTCGTTGTACCGGGCGACGACGCCGTCGGGGTCGTAAGTCCGGCTGGGCCGTGTCTCGGCGCTGCCGTCCGCGATGACCACGGGGTGGGTGGCGTGGGCGTCGGCGAGCACCCGCTCGTCCAGCCGGGCGGTGTCGTACGGGCACAGGATGCTCACCTCTTGGCCCTGGAACGCGGCGTTGATGAGCGCCTCGTGCTGGGCGCAGGCCGGGTACTCGGCCGGGCTGCGGTCCGCCCAGACCGGCTCGCCGACGATCCGCACCCGGCGGCCCGGCGGCTGGGCGTCGGCGAAGGCGCGCAGCACGCCGGGGATGATCCGGCCGGGGTTGCGGCCGGCCACCCGCATGTCCACGAACCGTACGCCGTCGCCGTCGGCGCCCAGCTCGCCCCGGATCAGGCGCAGGTTCTCGCCGGGGACGGCGACCGCGACCGGCTCGCCGGCCGCCAGGGCGGCGCGGACGAAGGGGATCGTGCCGGCCAGGTACTGCTGTGTGTCGCCGTAGAAAAGGGCGGGATGGACGAAGGGCTCGATCGGCCCGGCCGTCGCGGTCATGACGTCAGCACCTCGATTCCCGGGCTTCTGGGCCCCGGCAGCTCCCGTACGCGGATCGGGGCGGGCGGCGGGCGGTCCGGCACCAGCCGCGCCTCGCCGATACGCCGGCCGGCGCCCGCGACATCGCCGAAGGCCGGCGCGGAGGGCTCCCCGTAGTACGGCGCCCCGCCGTGACGGGCGGCCCGTTCCGGCACGCGCTCCCGCAGCCCCCGCGCGGGCAGGCTCGCCTCGCCCGCCACCCGGAATCCGCTCCGCTCGGACAACGGGTGCGCGTCGAGCCGCGGCACCGCACGCACGGCCACGGCGTCGACTCGTGCGGGCCCCGCCGTTCGGGCTCCGTTCACACCATCTCCCAGCCGCACAGGGTCACGGGTGCTCAGTATGCTCCCGGGCTTTCCCCTACGGGGTACGGGTCCGTAATCGGAGGGCGGGCGACCTACCTCATGAGGGCCCCGGCACCGAGCGGGGAGAGACATGACCCCCGCCGGGAAGCACGGCACGCGTCGGACGGCTGGACGCCCTGGACGTGGACGGCCGTACGAGGGTGACCAGGCCGTCCTTGCGGCACACGGCGAACTGGCCCACGACTGCACGGACGCCCTCGCCGGGTCCCTGGCGGCCCTGCCCGATGGCGTGGCCGGGGTGGAGCCGGACCCGTCCGAGGTGTCCGCACGCGGCCCCGCGCGGCCCCGCGCCCGGCGGAGCGGCCCGCCACGGCCGCCGGCCCTGAGCCGGCCGGCCGCACCACAAAGCCGGTCCCGGCAGATCCACCCGGCCGACCCGGGCGGGCGGCGTCAGTACGGCAGGATGCGGCCCGAGGGCGTCCTGCGGTCGATCTCCTGCCCGCGCGGCGCTGCCGGCCGCCGGCTGACCCGTACCCGGATACGACGGTCCATGACGCCTCCTCCTGCCGACACCGTTCCGGCGGTGCACACCGGTAGGGGGTCCGTGCCCAGCGAACGGCTGGTTCAAGCCCGGGAGAACTCAACTCGTCCGTGTTTTGGGGCGGTTGGCGAACTTTGCGATCATCGGTGCCACCGCCGGACCGGCCGGCCGGGAAGTGGCGGGCACCGCCGTGGACTTCGACGGGGGCGTTCTCGGCCCTCCGGGTGACCCGGACGGATCCTCCGGGTCCCGGTGGGGCCCCGGATCCTGGTCCGAGCGGGTGAGCGGTGGCCGCCGCTGCGGCGTGGCCACCGTTCTCACGTCAGCGCAGGTGACATCGTTTCTGCACCTGCGACGCCTGGTGGGGCGGGTGGGACTCGAACCCACGGCCGACGGATTATGAGTCCTTTGAGGATCTTCCGATCAGTCCCCGCTCTTGCCTCGACTTTCCCATAACCGCAGGTCAGAGGCCCTTCGTGGTTCTGGCTCTGCGCTGGCCTTCCTGATCCTTCCGGGTCCTTCCGTCCACTGCGTGTCCACTGGGAGTCCACCGGCACCCTCTTCCCGCCCGGCGCGAACGGCATGGTGAGCCGTACGCGCAGGTCGAGGTCACCGAGAGGGGATGGAGTTGAACTCCGGCGCAGCGGACTGCCTTACCGGCGAAGCAGGCCACTCTCTCTTCGCCCGAGGGTGGAACAGCAGGTGGAGGAGACCGCCGAATCCCTGATGTTCAGCATCGGCCGCATCGTGGCCGGCCGCGACCTGGACAGTGTGAAGCGCACTGACGCGGCCTTCTGGCGGCCGGGCACCCACGTCCTGCGAAGGTGGAGGCCCGTGTACGGTGCCGTTCCTACAAGGCCGGATGGCGGCGCAGCGCCACCCGCCTGACCTGGTTCGGCGCCGTCACCGAGGGCGCCTACCTGGTCGGCCAGCATCCCGACGTCAGCTGGCGGACAGCGCAGGATCTTTGGGAGAACCAGGAGCAGGCCCTCGCCGCGCTGGAGACCGGCGGGATCGGCGCAGCCTCCGCCGCGGCCGTGGGTGGCCTGGCGTGCGGGCTGCTGAACCGCGAGCGGCGGGAGCTGATGCGAGCGGACCAGTAATGCGGCTCGGGAAGTGGCCAGCTGGCGGAAGCTCGCCGCCCTCCGTATGGCTGAAGGGGTCGCGGCCGGTGCCTCCGCTGCAACGCCCGCAATCCTCGCCGCCCCCTCACACTCCTCGGCTATCGACGCACATCCCTGCCCGGCTTCTTGCTGACGCAGTATCGGCGTATCGGCTCTGGGCCGGATGAACACCGGCCGTGGACGAAATTCGGCCAGCTTCCGATGGTGAATCGTTCGTATTTTCGCATCCGCTTAGCTCCCAGAGCTCGCACAGCACAAAGGCAGACCGACCCGCGGGGGAATCTGCCTGGCGCGTCCCCCGATGACTTCACGACGACCTACGGGTACGACGATGCAGGCCGGCTTACGACGACGGTGGACACGAAGGGAAACACCACCCGCAACGAATATGACTCCGCCGGCAACCTCAGCTCCGTGACGGACGCCTCGGGCAAGGCCACGACCTACACCTACGACGCGGCCAACAGGCTGACCGCGGTGAAGGACGCCGCTGGCCACACCTCGAAGACCACCTACGACGTCGTGGGGAATGTCACCTCACGTACAGATGCGTCCGGCGCGAAGTCGACCTACACGTATGACAAGGCCGGTCGCCTGCTGACGATGACGACGCCGCTGGGCAATGTCTCGGGCGCGGATCCCTCGAAGTACACGTGGAAGTACGGCTACGACAAGGTCGGTAACCAGGTCACCGTCACCGACCCCGCGGGCAACACCGCCAAGACCGACTACGACGCGGAATACCGGCCGATCGCCGTCACCGATCCGCTCGGGCACGTGCGGAAGACTGAGTACGACGGCGAGGGTAACGTCACCAAGACCACCGACGCCCTCGGCAAGACCACCGTCAGCACCTTTGACGACGACAACCGGCTGCTCACCACGACAGACCGTGGTGGCAAGACCGTCACCTACGCCTACGACGGCGCCGGAAACCTTGTCTCCGAGACGTCACCACGGGGCAGCAAGACCACCTACGGCTACGACGACAACGGCCGCCTGACCACCAGGGTGGAACCGCGCGGCAACGCCTCCGGCGCTGACCCTTCCCAGTACACCTGGAGCACCAGCTACGACGCCGCAGGCAACGTCGTCAGCCAGACCGACCCCTCCGGCGTCAAGATCGTCTACAACACCTCCGACGGCGACGGACGCCTCACCGAACGCGCCGACGCTCTCGGCAAGAAGACGACCTACGGCTACGACAAGCTGGGCCGGCTCACGACTGTCACCACTCCCGACGGCGGAACCACCAAGCTCGGCTATGACGACCTGGGCAACCTGACGTCCCGTCACGACGCCAACGGCCACATCACCAGCTACGGCTACGACGACGCCGGCCGCCTCAACAAAGTCACCGACCCCCTGGGGCGCGCCACCGCCTTCCTGTACGACGCCAACGGCAACCGGACCAAGACCACAAACGCCCGCGGGCAGACCATCACCAACACCTACGACGCCCGCAACCTGGTCACCAAAACCACCTACTCCGATGGCACCCCGACCGTCTCATACACCTACGACGCGGCTGGCCATCCCAAGACCGTCGCGGACGGCACCGGCACCAGCACCTTCACCTACGACAACGAAGACCGGCCGCTGACCATCACCTCCCCCGGGGCCGCGAACCCCTTCAAGTACACCTACAACCCCAACGGGACCCTCAGCAGCCGGACCTACCCCGACGGTCGTGCCATCACCTACGCCTACGACGACGACGGCCACATCACGGGCCAGACGGCAGGCAGTCAGACCACCACCTACACCTACGACGCCGCGGGGAACCTCACCGCGACCAAGCTGCCCACGACCACAGCCGTCACCGAAGCCCGCACCTACGACCGGGCCGGACGCCTAGCCTCGCTCTCGGAAGGCACCGGCGCCCGCTACTTCCAACGGGACGACGACGGCCGCATCACCGCCGACTACTTCAAGGACGCCACCACTACCGGCCTCGCCGACCGCTACGCCTACGACGATGCCGGCCGGATGACCCGCGCCTGCACCGACACCTCCACCCAAAACTCCGTCACCGCGGTCTACGACGCAGCCGGCAAGGAGAACTACACCTTCACCTACAGCGCCTGGGGCGTCTCCACCGGCAAAGCCAGCACCACGAACGGCCAGAGCAGCATCTTCGGCTACACCGGCCAATACAAAGACCCCGCTCTCACCAGCCGCCTGTACCTGCGCGAGCGTAGCTATGATCCCGGTAACCGGCGCTTCACCAGCCCCGACCCTGCACCCGTAGACAACGACAGCCCCAACCTGTCGACCTACGCCTACGCCAACAACGACCCCGCCAACCAGGACGACCCCTCCGGTCGCTGCGGTATCTGCGTCAGCGCCGGCATCGGTGCCGTCGTCGGTGCCGCCGTCGAAGGCGGCGTCTACGGCTGGCAACACCGCCATGGCGGATTCACCTGGGGCGGCTTCGCCAACGCCACCGGAGAAGGCGCCGTCACCGGCGCCATCGCAGGCGCCATCATGCCCGGCGCCGGCAACACCGCCGCCCGCGCCCTCGGCTTGAGCGGAGGCCGCGCCCTCGCGACAAGCACCGCCTTCAACGGCCTCGTAGGTGCCGGCTTCTCCTGGGGAGACAACGAAGCGCACTGCCAGCCCACCACCCCCTGGGACCTGCTGTTCGGGGCTGCGGGTGGCATGAGCAGCAGCCTCGCCGGCCCAGCCTTCAGCTGGCTGAAGAACCGCCTTTTCATGCCGCCGGTCACGGTCTCCGCCCACACCAACCGGCTCAGCGGCTACGCCTACCGCGGCCTGCGCGCCGACGAAGATGCGAGCCAGGGGCTCAGGGCGGCGGGCAGCAATCCGGACGTTGCCGCATGGCAGCACGTCGTCCAGGACAACGACTCGCCCTGGATCTCCCTGAGCCGCGATCCGAAGATCGCCTGGAAGTACAGCGGTGAGGGCCAGCAGACCATCGTCGCGGTCGACCTCTCCCAGGTCGACTCCGAGACGATCGACGCGGCGGCCAACCTGCATGTCCCGCACGAGTTCTACAACTTCGCGAAGGATGCCTCATGGCGTGACAAGGAGATCCTCGTCAAGTTCTCCATCAACGCCCACGCCATCGCGAAGGAATGGCCGGCAGGCACCAGCCTGGAACAGATCCTGCAGGATATAGCCGAGCTCGGATAGGCCCGACCACCACGTAGGGTGTGTCTCCGGCACCGACTGTACCGGGGGCACACCCTACGGATTAGACCAGAAAATGCCGCACGAAAGGTGCACACGTGGCGTCACGCTCATGGGTGCTGAAGAGCGACGATACTGCTCTCGGCTCTCTCTCCCTCATCGACATTGACCAGCCCTGGTTCAGGTGCCACTTCACCCCAGGCGAGGGATGGGAACAAGTGAGGGAGCTCTTCGAAGCACAGGCCGAGGCCGTCGACAGCGGCGACCAGGCACAGATGATCGAAGCCATCGGCGCCGTCCGCGGCCTTCCCCTTCAGCTTCATCCCCAAGAAGGCGACGAAACCATCACCCCAGTCATGATTCAGATCCGGGGAGACAAGGCCAACTTCCGTTACTGAACTTCGCTGCGCTCCGATGCGGCAGGAAGTCCCCCATCACGCTATGAGAAGCCGTGATGAGGAATGGAAGGCCCTGCTGGATGAGTTCAGTCCTCCGCGTCCATCCGGCAGTCTGGCCACTGAAGAGATGTGGAAGCTGATCTCGGCGGCCTCAAAGAATCCCGTTTTGAGATCGCTCTACCCCGCCGCATCAATGTGGTCATTGACGTTTTCAGAGAGTGAGTCGATCGAGGACATTAATGATGCATTGCCCGCGATCTCTACCGCTAACGGAGAATATCGAGTCCTCTCCTGGCCTTATCCGAAAGAGATCTGCCTCTTCCTTACAAGCGACCCGGCTGAGGCGGTAGAATTTACAGCAGAGTGGGTAGAAAGCCGGAAGGCGGATAAACCCGGCAGGAACTGAAGACAGGGCGGCCCGCTCCGCGCACGCGTCCGAGGTGGCTCACGTCCGGCGTCGGCCTGTTTCGCATCGCCCGGCCCTCGCCGAGCCGCCAGGAAAAACGGGGTGGCGTGGCCCGACACCGCCACCGATCCATCGTTGGATGGAAGGTAAGGGGCGATCCGCGTGGCTCAGGGAGAAAGTAGCGAGAGCGAACACCCATCTTACAGAGTCAAGCAAGGAGACGAGATCGTCGGCTACTTGTATCCCCGTGGCGCAGACCAGCCGTGGGTCATGTGCCGGTTCGAGCCAGCCGACGCATGGGTTGGCCTACAAGATCTCTTCGCGGCACAGGAGGAGGCCAGACGGCTTAGTTTTCCCCCGGACAAGGTCTGGGCAGTCAAGGCCGTCCAAGACCTTGACTTGAAACTCGAGCGTGTCGAGGACGGGGAAGTGACCAAACCCCTTCTCCTTTACATTGAAGGAACTCAGGCTCAGTTCCGAGTATGACCCGCAGGGAAAACGACGCCTGCCGTATCGGCGGCGCCGTTTTCCCTGCGACCACTGCTGAATGTGGTTTGGAACCAGTGTCCCGGACCACATCTGCCGCGCCAGAACCACCGTGGTCACGCACCTGCCTGGTTCGGTTCGACCCCTTGGACGACGGAATCCATGCTGGATTTCCTGTCATCTGACGCCAGCCCGATGAATCAAGGAGTAAAGACTATGAAGTCTCACTTCCGCAAGAGCGTCGCCTTCGCCTTAGCTGGACTGGGTATAGCGGCGATGAGCGTCGCTCATGCAGCTACGGCATCTCAAGGAACCGAACCCGTCGCTCACCAGAGCGCGGTACGGAGCTCGGCAAGTGACCTGCGGGTGGTGGACGCGGAGGTCGTCAGTCGGGGCGTCCCGTTCAGCCTCACGAGGTTCTACCACTGGGATCCTGCAGCGACGCCCGGGCTCCTCGGCAAGGGGTGGAAACTTTCCCTCGAAGCAAGGCTCGAAGTATTCAGGACGACAGTAGTTCTCAACGACGCGGACGGCACCAAGGTGACCTTCACCAAGCAGAGTGACGGCACCTATAGCGCACCTGAGGGCACGGCCTACAGGCTGACAACCACGGACGGGGGCTACTCCCTGACGTCGGACAGCGGGAACCTGGTACGAAACTTCGATGGACCCGGACGGCTCAGCACGGTCGTAAACGGCAGCGGTGAAGGCCTCAAGCTCACTTACACGGCAACCGGACGGATCGCGTCTGTGTCAGACGCTGAAGGCCGCGTAGCTCGCTTCAACACAAGCAGCACAGGACTGCTTCTGACCGTTACCCTCGCAGACGGCGGCCGAGTCACGTACGTGTACACGAACGAGGGCTACCTGGCGCGAGTCGCGGATGTGGTGGGCAAGGTGCGGACCTACTCCTACGATTCACAGGGCCGTCTCATTCAGAATTGAGGTCTGGCCTGCCGCGTGCCGAAGGGCTCGCGGCAGGCCAACCCGCTGACGTCCGCGACAGGCAATCTGTCACCTCACCCGCCGCCGCCGGCCGAGGGCCTGGCAGAACGGGTGCGCACAGCGCATTGTCAACCGACCGGGCAACCCCTGGTCACTGCGCCTGGAAGCGGAGCAGATCGACGTCCGAGTTTGAAGCCCATGCCATACCTCTAGTGAAGGCGGGAGACTGTTCCGGACGCCGCCTTGTGCAGAAACTGCTGCACCGGTGGATGGTTCTTCAGCGTGGCCCAGGGCCCCGGGCCGTTCGGGTTCGGCCTCTTATCCGGGTGGTAGGCGAGCAGCTGCCTGCCGACACCTTCGTGAGTGACCGCGGCATCGCCGCGTCTTCGCGCCCTCGGCGGCCCCGGCCGCATTCGCCGCTGCGACCGCGGCACTCGCGTTCCGGCTGCTCCGCGGACACCGGAGCGGCACCGGCTGTCGCCGACAGCCTAGGGTAGTAACATGTAGTACATGGAGACCACTGCCCGCGAGTTCAACCAGAAGTCCTCGCAGATCCTCGCCGCCGCGGCCCGTGGCGAGACCGTCACGGTCACCAAGAACGGCACCCCGGTGGCTCGGGTCGTACCGATAAGTGACACCGACATCCCCCCGTACCCGACCGACCCCATGGGGGACATCGACCTTCCCGACCTCGGCCTGCCCGATCTCACCGACGACGAGATCGAGGACACGCTCAAGGGTATGGGCGCGTGACGATGATCGCCATCGCCGACACCAACGGCCTGTACCGCCTGCTCGACCCGAACCTCACCGGACACCAGGAGCACAGGAAGGCACTGGCAGCGACCAGCCACCTGGTCATCTCCCCCCTGGTTCTGGCCGAGCTGGACTACCTGATCGCGACACGCGCCGGAGCCCGCAAAGCTCTGGCGGCGGCCCGGTTCATCGAACGCAACGTAGCGACGCGCCGATTCGAGGTACCGCCTGTCAGCACGCACCTGAGTGCGGCGATCGCGGTCGCAGAGGGGTATGCCGACGCCGACGGCGGCAAAGGCATCGGACTGACCGACGCCATGAACGTCGCCCTGGCCGCCGCCTACCGAACCGACGCCCTGCTCACCACCGACCATCACTTCCGCATGGTCCGCCCCCTGACCGGCCATCCCGCCTTCCGGCTCCTACCCGACGACCTGTAGGCCGCACCGCTAGCGCGACACCCAGCGCCAGCACCAGCCGATCACGTCGGTGCGGCGTGCTCCTGGCACAGCCACTTCTGTCAGATCGCGGCGAAGAGAGTCGGTCAGCCTGCGACCTCGCCGTTGGTCAGCACGAGCAGGGCACGCTACAGCATGATCCCAAGCCGGGGCAGCGGAGGCCACGCGGGGCGTTGTGTCCACTCAAACTCAGGTACAGGCACCAAGGGCGCCTGCTCCGTGCCACCTGCTGGCGCGCTCGGTCAGGGCTGTCTACAACGTTCCATCTCCACCGCCCTGTTGTACCGCCCGGGCGGCAGCTGGCCTACGTGGTGTTTGCAAGCCAACCACGTTGCAGGAAGGACCAGATGCCTTCCCGGGGTGGAGGTCGGGTGCGCAGGGCGGCAGGTAGTACGCGGTAGCCACGTCCGGGGTGGCGCCTCACTCACCCGCGGCTTTCGTGGATCCGCTTTGACCGAAGCGGCTCTTGAACTCGGACAACCGCCCCGACGGTCCTCTTCCTCCTCGAACCGGCCGCGCCCCTCTGAACCCGCCCTACGTTTTTGCGTCCACTACGCGTCCACTGGATCTTGGACCACGGAGCCCCCAGGTGGCCTCCAGCCGCACCCGAACGCTCGCGACGCTGCAGGTCAGAGCCCTGTCAGGAGCAGCCAGGCGATCCCCTACGGCTTCCGACAGTGCCCCTGAGCAGCGGATTCTCTCCGTTGGGCCGGAGTTCACGATCTCCCTGCCGAGAAGAGACGTTTCCGCAGGTCAGAACGTTTCTCTGACCTTCACTTGGTGGGGCGGGTGGGACTCGAACCCACGGCCGACGGATTATGAGTCCGCTGCTCTAACCGGCTGAGCTACCGCCCCATAGCGGCGTGTCGCGTACAAGTGTGCGCGCCGTCTGCCGCAGCATAGCCGCTCATACGATCTCCTGCCTCGGATGGTCGGCTTCCGCGCTGCTCATGACCTCGAGGACAGCGCCGCAGGTACAGCGGTTCCCGCGGACGTGAAAAAGGACCCCGACGGGGTCCTCGTTCAGCGTGCTCCCCCGACTGGACTCGAACCAGTAACCTGCCGGTTAACAGCCGGCTGCTCTGCCAATTGAGCTACGGAGGACCGAAGCTCCCCCGACTGGACTCGAACCAGTAACCTGCCGGTTAACAGCCGGCTGCTCTGCCAATTGAGCTACGGAGGATCGCCTCGTTGCATCGAACGTACCTACCCGGGTATTCGCCAGGGGGCGCGCGCTCGCTGCGACACATACATTAGCGCAAGCAGGGGGGTGCTCCGCCAATCGGTACCTCCGGCGCCGCACCGCAGACCTACGCACGGGAAGGGTGACAGCCATGCGCTACCGGCTCACGTTCCTCGCCGGACTGGCCCTCGGTTACGTACTCGGCACGAGGGCCGGACGCGAGCGCTACGAGCAGCTGAAGAAGTCCGCTCGCCAAATCGCCCAGAACCCGGCCGTACGCAACACCGCCGAGACGGCCGCCCAGCAGGGCCGGGTCTACGCCGGCAAGGCGTTCCACACCGTCAGCGACAAGGTCGGGGACCGGGTTCCCGCGTCGGTGGCCCAGCGGGTGCGGTCCCTGCGGGAGCGGAACATCGACGGCACGCCCGAGGACGACTGGGGCACGAGCAACACGTAGGCGCGCCGTCCGGGGCCGATCCCTCACCCCCTTGGGTGCCGACGGCCGAAACAAGCGCGGGGATGCGGCAAAATTCTCGGCATGGGGATAGTCGCCGGCTTGGACAGCTCACCGGACTTCACGCGCATCGTGGTCTGCGACACGGACACCGGTGCCGTACTACGGCAGGGGTACGCCCCGCACCCGGTCGAGGCACCGGAGGGCGGCGGCCGGCCCAGCGATGTCGACCCGCAGGCCTGGCTGCTCTCCCTCGGCGAGGCCGCGGGCGGCGGTCTGCTGGAGGGCGTGCAGGCCATCGGGGTCTCCGCGCAGCAGAACGCGCTGATCCCGCTGGACGCCCAGGGCAACACGGTGCGCCCGGCGATGGTCGGCGCGGACAAGCGGGCCCAGGTCGCGGCGGCCGATCTCATCGACGCGCTCGGCGGCCGGGAGGCCTGGGCGCAGGCGGTCGGCTGCGTCCCGCAGGCCGCCCGGCCCGTGACCAAGCTGCGCTGGCTCGCCAAGAGCGAACCCGAGAACGCCCGGCGTACCGCCGTGCTGCTGCAGGCCCACGACTGGCTGGTGTGGCAGCTGCTCGGGCGGCCGGTGCGCCGCACCACCGACCGCGGCGGGGCGTCCGGCACCGGCTACTGGTCCGCGGCCACCGGCGCCTACCGGCCCGACCTGGTGGAGCTGGCGCTCGGGCACCAGGCGATGGTGCCGGAGGTGATCGGCCCCTCGGACGCGGCCGGCACGACCCCGGAGGGGCTGCTGATCTCGGCCGGGACCGGCGAGACCATGGCCGCGGCGTTCGGGCTCGGGATCGGGCTGGGCGACGCAGTGGTCTCCCTCGGCGCCTCGGGCTCGGTGATGGCCGTGCATCCGGAGGCCCTCACCGACCAGTCCGGGATGATCACTTCCCTCGCCGACGCCACCGGCATGCACCTGCCGGTCGTCACCACCCTGAACGCCGTACGGGCCCTGCGCGGCACCGCCGAACTCCTCGGGCTGCCGGATCTGGAGAGCCTGTCCGACCTCGCCATGAAGTCCACGCCGGGCTCGCACGGGCTGGTGCTGCTGCCCTATCTGGAGGGCGAGCGGACGCCGAGCCTGCCGCACACCGCGGGCACGCTCGCCGGGCTGCGGCGCGAGTCGATGAAGCCCGAGCACCTGGCGCGGGCCGCGTTCGAGGGCATGCTGTGCGGGCTCGCCGACGCGCTGGACGTGCTGCGCGGGCGGGGCGTGGACGTGCGGCGGATCTTCCTGCTGGGGCAGGCCGCCGAGCTGCCCGCCGTGCAGTCCTCGGCGCCGTCCCTGTTCGGCGCGCAGGTCGTCGTGCCGCAGCCCGCGGACTACGCGGCGATCGGCGCGGCCCGGCAGGCGGCCTGGGCGCTCGGCGTCTCGCAGGGCACCCTCGACCCGCGCACCCCGCCGGCCTGGCAGGGCGCGGCGGCGCAGGTGCTGGAGCCGGGCGACGAGCTGGCCGTCGGGCAGGCGGTGCGGCAGCAGTTCGTGTCCGTGCGGGAGCAGACCCACCCGGGAGCGTTCCGCGCCTAGACGCACCCAGACGCACCCGGAGAACTCGAAGCCGCCCAAACCACTTCGGCACGCCCGGCACTCGTAGGGCCGTACGAGAATCCGCTGTTGGGTTAATCGGTTGAGGTAACGCGGGTGGAGTGTCAGACGATAGGGGCCAAGGGCACACCGACCAGCCCCTGTCGCCGACTTCCGAGAGACCCAGCGTGCTCATACGACTTCTGCGGACCCATCTGAGGCCCTACAAAAAACCCATAACCCTGCTGGTGCTGCTGCAGTTCCTGCAGACCTGCGCCACTCTCTACCTGCCCACCCTGAACGCGCACATCATCG
The DNA here is from genome assembly GCF_047340315.1 of Streptomyces sp. AF1A. Lineage (NCBI taxonomy): Bacteria > Bacillati > Actinomycetota > Actinomycetes > Kitasatosporales > Streptomycetaceae > Streptomyces > Streptomyces sp. AF1A. The sequence continues at coordinate 10,041 of NZ_JBLEBI010000085.1, read as the reverse complement.
ACAACGGTGTCGTGAAGGGTGACACGGGTTACATCCTGTCCTACGGCGGCCTGATGATCGGCATCTCGCTGGCCCAGGTCGTGTGCAACATGGGCGCCGTGTACTTCGGTGCGCGGACGGCCGCCGCACTGGGCCGCGACGTGCGCGGCGCCGTCTTCGACCGGGTGCAGTCCTTCTCCGCCCGTGAGGTGGGTCACTTCGGGGCGCCCTCCCTCATCACCCGCACGACGAACGACGTGCAGCAGGTCCAGATGCTGGTCCTGATGTCGTTCACCCTCATGGTGTCGGCGCCCATCATGTGCGTCGGCGGCATCGTGCTGGCCCTCGGGCTGGACGTGCCGCTGTCCGGGGTGCTCGTCGCGGTCGTCCCGGTGCTGGCGATCTGCGTGACGCTGATCGTGCGCCGGCTGCGGCCGCTGTTCCGCGCCATGCAGGTCCGGCTCGACACCGTGAACCGGGTGCTGCGCGAGCAGATCACCGGCAACCGGGTGATCCGCGCCTTCGTCCGGGACGAGTACGAGCAGGGCCGGTTCGGGAGGGCCAACGGCGAGCTGACCGAGATGCAGCTGGCCACCGGCCGGATGCTCGCGCTGATGTTCCCGATGGTCATGACGGTGGTGAACCTGTCCTCCATCGCGGTGGTCTGGTTCGGCGCGCACCGCATCGACAGCGGCGGGATGCGGATCGGCGACCTCACCGCGTTCCTCGCCTATCTGATGCAGATCGTCATGTCCGTGATGATGGCCACCTTCATGTTCATGATGGTGCCCCGCGCCGAGGTCTGCGCCGAGCGCATCGAGGAGGTCCTGGACACCGACTCCAGCGTGGTGCCGCCGCTCACGCCGGTCACCGAGCTGCGCCGGCACGGGCATCTGGAGATCCGCGGGGCGGGCTTCCGCTATCCGGGTGCCGAGGAGCCGGTGCTGAAGTCCATCGGCCTCGAGGCGCGGCCCGGTGAGACGACCGCCGTGATCGGCTCCACCGGCAGCGGCAAGTCGACCCTGCTCGGGCTGGTCCCCCGGCTGTTCGACGCCACCGAGGGCGAGGTGCTGGTGGACGGCGTGGACGTCCGGCAGGTCGACCCCGAGCTGCTCGCGCGGACGGTCGGGCTGGTGCCGCAGAAGCCGTACCTGTTCGCGGGGACGGTCGCGACCAACCTGCGCTACGGCAACCCCGACGCCACCGACGAGGAGCTGTGGCACGCGCTGGAGGTGGCGCAGGCCAAGGACTTCGTGAGCAAGCTGGAGGGCGGCCTGGACGCGCCGATCGCGCAGGGCGGGACGAACGTCTCCGGCGGTCAGCGCCAGCGCCTGGCCATCGCCCGCACCCTGGTGCAGCGCCCGGAGATCTACCTCTTCGACGACTCCTTCTCCGCGCTCGACTACGCCACGGACGCGGCCCTGCGCGCCGCGCTCGCCCGTGAGACCGCCGAGGCCACCGTCGTCATCGTCGCCCAGCGGGTGGCGACCATCCGGGACGCCGACCGGATCGTCGTGCTGGACGAGGGCCGCGTGGTCGGCTCCGGCCGGCACCACGAACTGATGGCAGGCAACGAGACCTACCGGGAGATCGTGCTCTCCCAGCTGACGGAAGCGGAGGCCGCCTGATGGCCGGGCCCATGGGACGCATGATGGCCGGGGGCAGCCCCGACCAGCGCTCGATGGACTTCAAGGGGTCGGGCAAACGGCTCGTCGCCCAGTTCAGACCCGAACGGGTCACCATCATCGGCCTGCTGATGTGCGTGGTCGTCAGCGTGACCCTGAGCGTGATCGGCCCGAAGATCCTCGGCCGGGCCACCGACCTGGTCTTCTCCGGCATCATCGGCCGGCAGATGCCGGCCGGGGCCACCAAGGACCAGGTGCTCGCGCAGATGCACGCGCACGGCCAGGGCGCCATCGCCGACATGCTCAAGAGCACCGACTTCACCCCCGGCAAGGGCATCGACTTCGGTGCCGTCGGGAACGTCCTGCTGCTCGCGCTCGGCACCTTCCTGGTCGCCGGCCTGCTGATGGCGGTCGCGACCCGGCTGGTCAACCGGTCCGTGAACCGCACGATGTACCGGCTGCGCGAGTCCGTGCAGGCGAAGCTGTCGCGGCTGCCGCTGTCGTACTTCGACCAGCGCCAGCGCGGTGAGGTGCTCTCGCGTGCCACCAACGACATCGACAACATCGGGCAGACGCTGCAGCAGTCGATGGGGCAGCTGATCAACTCGGTGCTGACCATCATCGGCGTGCTCGTCATGATGTTCTACGTCTCCTGGATCCTGGCGCTGGTGGCCCTGGTCACCGTGCCGCTGTCGTTCGTCGTCGCCACCCGGGTCGGCAAGCGGTCGCAGCCGCACTTCGTGCAGCAGTGGCGCACCACCGGCAAGCTGAACGCGCACGTGGAGGAGATGTACACCGGGCACACCCTGGTCAAGGTGTTCGGCCGGCAGGAGGAGTCGGCGCAGCAGTTCGCCGAGCAGAACGAGGCGCTGTACCAGGCCGCGTTCCGGGCGCAGTTCAACAGCGGCATCATGCAGCCGCTGATGATGTTCGTGTCGAACCTGAACTACGTGCTGGTGGCGGTCGTCGGCGGCCTCAGGGTCGCGTCCGGCGCGCTGTCCATCGGTGACGTGCAGGCCTTCATCCAGTACTCGCGGCAGTTCTCGATGCCGCTGACGCAGGTCGCGTCGATGGCGAACCTGGTGCAGTCCGGTGTCGCCTCGGCCGAGCGGGTCTTCGAACTCCTGGACGCGGAGGAGCAGGAGGCGGACCCGGTGCCGGGCGAGCGTCCGGCCGAGCTGCGCGGACGGGTCGAGCTGGAGCACGTGTCGTTCCGGTACGACCCGGACCAGCCGCTGATCGAGGACCTGTCGCTGAAGGCGGAGCCCGGGCACACGGTGGCCATCGTCGGCCCGACGGGCGCGGGCAAGACCACGCTGGTCAACCTGCTGATGCGGTTCTACGACGTGTCCGGTGGCCGGATCACGCTCGACGGCGTCGACATCCGCAGCATGTCCCGGGACGAACTGCGGTCCGGGATCGGCATGGTGCTCCAGGACACCTGGCTGTTCGGCGGCACCATCGCGGAGAACATCGCGTACGGCGCCGCGCGCGAGGTGACTCGGGGCGAGATCGAGGAGGCCGCGCGGGCCGCGCACGCCGACCGGTTCATCCGGACCCTGCCCGACGGGTACGACACCGTGATCGACGACGAGGGCACGGGCGTCAGCGCGGGTGAGAAGCAGCTCATCACCATCGCGCGGGCGTTCCTGTCCGACCCGACGATCCTGGTGCTGGACGAGGCGACGAGTTCGGTCGACACCCGGACCGAGGTGCTGATCCAGAAGGCGATGGCCAAGCTCGCGGCGGGGCGGACGTCGTTCGTCATCGCGCACCGGCTGTCGACCATCCGGGACGCCGACACGATCCTCGTGATGGAGAACGGGTCGATCGTCGAACAGGGCGCGCACGCGGACCTGCTGGCGGCCGGCGGGGCCTATGCGCGGCTGTACCAGGCGCAGTTCGCGCAGGCCGTGGCCGAGGTCGACTAGGCCGGCGGACGGGGCGCCGGGGGCCGTCGGCAGGCGGCCCCCGCGTCAGTCCAGGTAGCCCCTCAGCTGGTCCGCGAAGGTGTGGTCCCGGAGCTTGTTGAGGGTCTTGGACTCGATCTGCCGTATCCGTTCGCGGGTCACGCCGAAGATGCGCCCTATCTCCTCCAGGGTGCGGGGGCGGCCGTCCGCCAGGCCGTAGCGGAGCTGGACGACCTTGCGCTCGCGTTCGCCGAGCGTGGACAGCACGGCCTCCAGGTGCTCCCTGAGCAGCAGGAACGCGGCGGACTCCACGGGGCTCGCCGCGTCGCCGTCCTCGATGAGGTCGCCCAGGGCCACGTCGTCCTCCTCACCCACGGGCGCGTGCAGCGACACGGGCTCCTGGGCCAGGCGCAGCACCTCGCCGACCCGCTCGGGCGCCAGGTCGAGGTGGGCGGCGACCTCGTCCGCGCTCGGCTCGTACCCGCGCTCCTGGAGCATGCGGCGCTGCACCCGGACCACCCGGTTGATCAGCTCCACGACGTGGACCGGGACGCGGATGGTGCGGGCCTGGTCGGCGAGGGCGCGGGACATGGCCTGCCGGATCCACCAGGTGGCGTAGGTGGAGAACTTGTAGCCGCGGGCGTAGTCGAACTTCTCCACGGCCCGGATGAGCCCGAGGTTGCCCTCCTGGACGAGGTCGAGCATGGTCAGGCCGCGGCCCACGTACCGCTTGGCGACCGAGACGACGAGCCGCAGGTTGGCCTCGATCAGCCGCCGCTTGGCCATGCGCCCCATGACCACCAGCCGGTCCAGGTCGTGGGCCAACTCGCTGTCCAGGTCGGGGGTGTTGCTCAGCTTCTCCTCGGCGAACAGGCCGGCCTCCACCCGGCGGGCGAGTTCGACCTCCTCGGCGGCGGTGAGCAGCGGGATGCGGCCGATCTCGCGCAGGTACTGGCGGAACAGGTCGGCCGAGGGGCCGGCGGTCTCGGCCCGGGGGGCGACCGGCTCCTCGATCTCCGCGGGCTCCTCGGGTTCGGCCGCCAGCGCCTCGGCGGGTGGTTCCGCCGGTTCGGCGGGCGCCGCCCCCGCGGACTCCGGGTGCACGGCGAGACGGCTCTGCGGCGGCACGGCCACGAGGACGTCCGACTCCGCGTCCGGCTCGTCAGCGGTGGCGCCGGCAGTGCTGTCGGTCTGGGTGAGGGTCTGGGTCTGCACGGGGGCGACCTCCAGGTGTTCGCTGCTGAAGGAGTGCGGCAGCGGTACTTCGGGAGCGGAGAGTCGACGGCCTGCGCTCCGAGGACTCGGGCACCGGACCCAGTGTGGAGTACGACACATCCCCGCCACGAGGGGCGTGCGGTGACTTTTTGCGTCCGGTCCGTGACCGGCTGGTGATCCCCGGCGCTAGAGAGCGGACGGGCCCTCGTCCTGCAGGGCCCTGTCGTACCTGGTCAGGATCATCATCTCGTTCTGGATCGCGGCCGACTGGGCGGGATCGGAGTGCCCGAGCCGGGTCAGCACGCCCTGGAGTTCGGTGAGCCGGCGGGCCACGGCCCGGCGCCGGACGGTCACCAGCTGCTCGCCCGCGTAGGTCTCGTCGACCGTGCGCCGCATGATGGCCTCCACGGCCAGCTCGGTCACCATGGCGCGGACGGTGTCGTCGGGTGCCGCCTCGCGGACCCGGACCAGGTACTCCGACGCGTCCTGCACGCCGTACTGGGCGCCGCCCGCTTCCGCGATGGCCTGGCGCACGGCGGCGTACGGCGGGGCGGTGAACTCGTCCACGCCGTAGGCGTCGAAGGCCGGGGAGACCAACTCGGGCCGCTGGAGGGCGAGTTTGAGCAGCTCCCGCTCGGTGGCGTAGACGGGGTTGCGCAGCGTGAGGGCGGGTCCCGAAGGACCCGGGCGGGGTCCGGCGGCGGCCCACTGCGGCTCGCCCGCGCGCGGCCGCTCCTGCTGCGGCGCCCTGCCGCCGCGCTCCCGGGCCCAGCGGGCCAGCTGGGCCACGCGCTTGACCACGAACTGGGTGTCCAGGATGCCGAGCATGCCGGCCAGCTCCACGGCCACCTCGTGCTGCGCGCCGCTGTTCTTGATGCGGGCGACGACCGGGGCGGCCTCGTCCAGGGCGGCGGCGCGGCCGGCCGGGGTGTCGAGGTCGTAGCGGGAGACGATCTGGCGCAGCGCGAACTCGAAGAGGGGGGTGCGGGGTTCGACCAGGTCGGCGACGGCCTCGTCGCCCTTGGCCAGGCGCAGCTCGCACGGGTCCATGCCGTCGGGCGCGATGGCGATGTAGGTCTCGGCGGCGAACTTCTGGTCGTCCTCGAAGGCGCGCAGGGCGGCCTTCTGTCCGGCCGCGTCGCCGTCGAAGGTGAAGATGACCCGGGCCGAGCCGTTGTCCATCAGCAGCCGGCGCAGGATCTTGATGTGCTCGCCGCCGAAGGCTGTGCCGCAGGTCGCGATCGCCGTCGTCACGCCGGCGAGGTGGCAGGCCATGACGTCCGTGTAGCCCTCGACCACGACCGCGCGGCTGGTCTTGGCGATCTCCTTCTTCGCCAGGTCGATGCCGTAGAGCACCTGGCTCTTCCGGTAGATCGGCGTGTCGGGGGTGTTCAGGTACTTCGGCCCGTTGTCCGCCTCGTACAGCTTGCGGGCGCCGAAGCCGACGACCTCGCCGCCGATGTCGCGGATGGGCCACATCAGGCGGCCCCGGAACCGGTCGATGGGCCCCCGGCGGCCCTCCTGGGCGAGGCCGGAGAGGATCAGTTCCTTGTCGCTGAAGCCCTTGCCGCGCAGAAAGCGGGTGAGGTGGTCCCAGCCCTGGGGGCTGTAGCCGACGCCGAAGTGGACGGCGGCGGCCTGGTCGAAGCCGCGCTCGGCGAGGAAGACCCGGCCGGTCTCGGCCTCGGGGCTGGTGGCGAGCTGCTCGGCGTACCACTGGGCGGCGATCTTGTGCGCCTCGACCAGGCGGATGCGCTCGCCGCGCTGGTGGGCCGGGTTGTACCCGCCCTCCTCGTAGCGCAGGGTGATGCCCGCCTGCGCGGCGAGGCGCTCGACCGCCTCGGAGAAGGAGAGGTGGTCCACCTTCATCACGAAGGTGATGGTGTCGCCGCCCTCCTGGCAGCCGAAGCAGTGGAAGAGTCCCTTGCTCGGGCTGACCTGGAAGGACGGCGACTTCTCGTCGTGGAACGGGCACAGGCCCTTGAGGTTGCCGCCGCCCGCGTTGCGCAGCTGGAGGTACTCGGAGACCACGGCGTCGATCGGGACCGCGTCCCGTACCGCCTTCACGTCCTCGTCGTTGATCCGTCCTGCCACGCGTGAATTCTACGGGGGTGGTGCGACAGCCCGGTTCTCAGGAGACGAGGCCGTCCAGCGGTACGTGCGGGTCGGCCAGGGCCTCGAGGTCCACCGGCGCGTCGGCGCGGATCAGCCGCTGGATCTTCTCTGTGACATCCCACACGTTCACGTTCATCCCGGCCAGCACGCGTCCCTCCTTCACCCAGAACGCGATGAACTCCCGCTTGCCGGCGTCGCCCCGGATCACCACCTCGTCGTACGACCCCGGCGGCGCCCATCCGCTGTACTCCATGCCCAGGTCGTACTGGTCGGTAAAGAAGTAGGGCACGCGGTCGTACGTCACGTCCTTGCCGAGCATGGCGCGTGCCGCCGCCGGGCCGCCGTTCAGGGCGTTCGCCCAGTGCTCGACCCGCAGCCGCGTCCCGAACAGGGGGAGCGGGAAGGACGCCACGTCGCCGGCCGCGTAGATGTCCGGGTCGGAGGTCCGCAGCCGCGCGTCGACCACCACCCCGCCGCCGTCGGCGCGGTCGGCGATCTCCAGCCCGGCCGCCTCGGCGAGGGCGACCCGCGGTGCCGCGCCGATGGCCGCGAGGACGTCGTGCGCCGGGTGCTCCTCGCCGTCGTCGGTGCGGGCCGCGAGGACCATGCCGTCCTGGCCGACGATCTCGGTGAGCTCCCGCCCGAAGTGGAAGCGGACGCCGTGCGCGCGGTGCAGCTCCGCGAAGACGTTGCCCAGCTCGGGGCCGAGCACGCGGTGCAGCGGGGTCGGCCCGTGCTCGATCACGGTGACCTCCGCCCCGTACTCGCGGGCCGCCGCCGCGACCTCCAGGCCGATCCAGCCGGCGCCCGCGATCACGATGTGCCCGTTGTCCCGGCCGAGCGAGGTCAGCACGCCCCTGAGCCGCTCGGCGTGGGCGAGCCGGCGCAGGTGGTGGACGCCGGCCAGGCCGGTGCCGGGGATGTCGAGGCGGCGGGGTTCGGCGCCGGTGGCGAGCAGCAGCTTGTCGTAGCGGACCAGGGTGCCGTCGTCGCCGAAGCGGACCGTCTTCGCCGCGCGGTCGATGCGGTCCACGGTCTGGCCGAGGTGCAGCTCGACGTCGTTCTGCGCGTACCAGGCGGGCTCGTGCACGAAGACGCTGTCACGCTCCTCCTTGCCGAGCAGGTAGCCCTTGGACAGCGGCGGGCGCTCGTAGGGGTGGTCGCGTTCGTCGCAGATCAGTATCACCCGGCCGGTGAAGCCCTCCGCGCGGAACGTCTCGGCCGCCTTCGCTCCGGCGAGGCCGCCTCCGACGATGACGAATGTCTGATCCGCGTCGACCACTTGATGCCTCCTCTTGAGGGTGCCGCCATAAGCGAGCGTCCCGCACGCGGCGTGCGGCGGGAAGAGGGTGTGACCCGATCAGGCCACCCGGAGTCACGTTCCTCTCACATATGCCCCGTCAGTCTCGCGTGCAGCGACAGCGCTGAGGCATCCGTGAGGGACGCGATCTGGTCGACGATCACCCGCTTGCGCGCGCGGTCGTCGGGTGCCCGGTCGAACAGCGCCCGGAACTGCGGGTCGAGGCCGTCCGGGGCGCGGGCGGTGAGCGCCTCCGCCAGCTCCGCCACGATCACCCGCTGGTCGGCGCGCAGCCGCTCCTGCTCGGCGCGCTGCATCACATACCGGTCGGCGACCGCCTTGAGCACCGCGCACTCCATGCGGGTGGCGCGGGGTACGACGAGTTCCGCGTCGTAGCGGGTCAGCCGGCCGCTGCCGTGCGCGGCGCGCGTGGCGCCCTCGGCGGCCAGGCAGAACCGGCCGATGAGCTGGCTGGTGGCGTCCTTCAGCCGGGCCTGGGCGACCGCGGTGCCGTCGTAGCCGTGCGGCCACCACTCCTCGTCCTGGAGCCGGTCGAGGGCCGCGGCGAGTTCGGCCGGGTCGGTGTCCGCGGGGACGTACCGCCCGACGGCGACCTCGAACACGCCCTGCCGCTCGGACTCGGCGTGCAGGCTGCCGGGGTCGATGTGGCCGGCGTGCAGGCCGTCCTCGACGTCGTGCACCGAGTAGGCCACGTCGTCCGACCAGTCCATGACCTGGGCCTCGAAGCAGGTGCGGGTGCCCGGGGCGTGGGCCCTGACCCAGGCGAACACCGGAACGTCGTCCTCGTAGACGCCGAACTTGCCGGACGCCGGGTCGGCGGGGTGGGCGCCGCGCGGCCAGGGGTACTTGGTGGCGGCGTCGAGGGCGGCGCGGGTGAGGTTGAGCCCGACGGAGCGGCCGTCGGAGGTGAACCGCTTGGGTTCGATGCGGGTGAGCAGCCTCAGGGACTGGGCGTTGCCCTCGAAGCCGCCGCAGTCGTCGGCGAACTCGTTCAGCGCCCGCTCGCCGTTGTGGCCGAACGGCGGGTGGCCGAGGTCGTGGGCCAGGCAGGCCGCCTCGACCAGGTCGGGGTCGCAGCCGAGGGCCGCGCCCAGCTCGCGGCCGACCTGGGCGCACTCCAGGGAGTGGGTGAGCCGGGTGCGGGGGCTGGCGTCCCAGGCGCGGGCGCTGCGCTGGCCCGGCGTGACGACCTGTGTCTTGCCGGCCAGGCGCCGCAGCGCCGCCGAGTGCAGGATGCGCGCGCGGTCGCGCTGGAAGGCGGTGCGGCCGGGGCGCTTGTCGGGCTCGGGGGCCCATCGTTCGAGCGCTGCCGGGTCGTAGCTGTCGAGGAGTGCGGTGCCTTCCATGATTCGACAGTAAGCGTCGGCGGTGACAAAAGGGCGGTGCGCGGCCGCCGGTGCCGCCGCGCGCCCGTCACGCGGCCCGCGCCGACGGTGCCGCAAGACGCCGGTCGTAGCGGTGCAGGATCAGGCGGGCCATCGCCGGGTGGGCGCCCAGCGGGGCCGCGGCGATCCACGGCGCCGCCTGCGCGCACTGGGTGGCGAAGCGTCCGGGAGCCGCGAAGTACGAGGCGATCGCCACCCGGTGCCGGCCGCGCGCCGCGAGCGCCCGCAGGGCCGCCGGTACGGTCGGGGCCGCCGCCGAGGCGTACGCGGGGACGACCGGCACGCCCAGCCGGTCGGCCAGGAGGCGGGCGGTGCGCCGGGTGTCGGCCGCGGAGTCGGGGTCGCGGGAGCCGGCGGCGGCCAGTACGACGGCGCTCGCGCGGCGGGTCGCGGCGTCCGGGTCCTTCGGCCAGCCGGCCTCGGCCAGCCGGTCGTCCAGGGTCTGGGCGAGCAGCGGGTGCGGGCCGAGCGGCGCGGCCACGCGCGCGCGT
>NZ_JBLEBI010000084.1:0-26798 GCF_047340315.1 Streptomyces sp. AF1A | reverse complement strand
TGCGGCGGCGGCTCCGCGGACGTCACCGAGGCGGTCCGGGCGGCGGTCCTCGCCGTCGCTCCCGAACTCACCTCGGTGGAGACGGTGCCGGCCCCCGCCGAGCGCAGGGCGGCCCCCGCGTTCGTGCCCCTGAGCACGATCAGGCGCCGGGCCGAACCCCAGGAGGCACGGTGACCGTGGACGGGGCGCTCGCCCGGATCATCCGGTCCGCGGCCGGCCGCGCGGCGACGGCCGAGGCAGAGGTGTGCGAGATGTGCGCCGCCCGCGTGGCCGACGGACACCCCCACCTGTACGACAAGGGGGCCGGCGACGTGCGGTGCGTGTGCGGTCCCTGTTCGGTGCTGTTCGCCGACGACGGGGCCGGTGACGGCCGCTACCGGCTCGTGCCCCGGCGCCGCGTGCGGCTGCCGGCGGTCGACACCGCCGTGCTGGGCGTCCCAGTGGGCCTGGTGTTCTTCGTGCCGCGCTCCGACGGCACGGTCACCGCGCAGGGGCCGAGCCCGGCCGGGGCCATGCGCTGGGACGTGGACCCGGCGGCTTGGCAGCGGCTGGCCGCCACGGTGCCGCAGCTGGCCACCATGGCGCCCGATGTGGAGGCGTTGCTGGTGAACACCGTGCGCGGCCTGGACGAGCACTGGATCGTGCCGGTCGACGACTGCTACCGGATGATCGCGCTGGTCCGCCGCGAGTGGCGGGGCCTGTCCGGTGGCGGCCGCGTCTGGCCGGCCGTAGAACAGTTCTTCAAGGAGCTGACCGAGCGGTCGTGAGACCCGGAAGGAGAACCGACATGGGCAGCATCCGAGTGGGCCGCGCCCAGGCGAAGCCCGACACGCCCAGCCACGTGCGCGGACTGCACCAGGGGAACAGGGGCCCGTACCAGCACCAGCCCGGACACCACGAGGACGGCGGCTCCGACGCGCGCCGCTCCACCGGGATCCACTGGAAGCGGCATGACGCGCTGGTGCAGGACATGCCGAACATCTCGCCGGGATGAGAGAGCAGGAAGTGACCGCCATGAACTTTGGCACGAGAAGGAAAGCCGCGCGCACCCGGATGTCGGGGCGTCAGCTCCTCGCGGCCCAGGCCGCGCTGGTCGGCACCCTGTGCGCGGCTCTGTTCGTCCGGGAACTGCCCGGAGTGGTCCGGGAGTTGCGCATCTACCGGATGACCGGTGGGCTGCGCGCGAAGCGCCGGTATCCCTGAGCCGGCCGTGCACGAACTGTCGATCGCGACCGCGATCGTGGAACAGGCCGAGGAGATCGCCCGCGCGGACGGATCGGACCGGGTGTCGTCGGTGACCGTCCGCGTCGGCGAGCTGGCCGGCGTCGTGCCGGACGCGCTGCACTTCGCCTTCGAGGTGGCGCGCGACGGCACGGCGCTCGCCGTGGCGCGGCTGGTCGTGGAACCGGTGACCGCGCACGCCTGGTGCGGCGGCTGTGCCGAGGAGTTCGCGGTCGGCATGCCGCCGTTCTTCTGGTGCCCGCGCTGCGACCGGCCCTCGCAGGACCTGCGCAGCGGCCGGGAGCTGGAGATCACCGGCGTCGAGGCGTGACCCGGCCCCGCCGGGCGGGCGGGGCCGGGGACGGTCAGCAGATGCGGGGCAGCTGCTCCCCCAGCGGCAGGTCCACCACCCGGGTGCCGCCGAGGCCGGTGGCGACGACGACCATGCCCGGGTGGTCCGCCACGCACTCCCCGACAAGGGCCGCGCCGGTGCCCTGCGGGTGCGCGTGCATCGCCGCGAGCACCGCCTCGGCGTGCTCGGGGGGCACGAAGGCGACGAGCCGCCCCTCGTTGGCGACGTACAGCGGGTCCAGCCCGAGGAAGCCGCAGGCGTTCACCACCTCGTCCGGTACGGGGACGGCCCGCTCGCGCAGCCGCACCCCGGTGCCGGAGGCACGGGCGATCTCGTTGAGGGACGCGCCGAGCCCGCCGCGGGTGGGGTCGCGCAGCACGTGGATGTCCTTGGTCACGTCCAGCATGGCCGCGACCAGGCCGGCCAGCGGCGCGGTGTCGGAGGCGATCTCGACCCCGAACTCCAGGCCCTCGCGCACGCTCATGATGGCCACGCCGTGCAGGCCGATCGGGCCGCTGACGATGACGGCGTCGCCCGGCCGGGCGCGCTGCGGGCGGATGTCCACCCCGTCGGGGACCAGACCGACGCCGGCGGTGGTGACGTAGACGCCGTCGCCGTGCCCGGACTCCACCACCTTGGTGTCGCCGGTGGCCACCGTGACGCCCGCGGCCTCGGCGGCGGCGCCGATCGCGCGCGCGATCCGCCGGACGACGGCGAGTTCCACGCCCTCCTCCAGGACGAAGGCCGTCGAGAGGTAGGCGGGCCGCGCGCCGCTCATCGCGAGGTCGTTGACGGTGCCGTTGACGGCGAGATCGCCGAGGCTGCCGCCGGGGAAGAACAGCGGGCGCACCACGTAGGAGTCGGTGGAGAAGGCGAGCCGGGCGCCGCCCAGTTCGAGGACGGCCGAGTCGGTGAGCGCGGCCAGCGTGGGGTTGCCGTAGGCGGGCGCGAAGACCTGGTCGACGAGTTCGGCGGACAGGGCGCCGCCACCGCCGTGGCCCATGACCACGACCGGCTGGTCGCGCAGGGGGGCGGGGCAGGTCCAGCCGGCCGGGTCGACGACCTCTTCGACGGCCGCGGCCGGTTCGGTGGATTCGGTGGATTCGGTGGATTCGGCGGATTCGGTGGCTTCGGCGGATTCGGTGGCGAGGTCAGCCAACGGGGTTCATCTCCTCCTGCGGGATGCGGGCTCCCTGCCGGGCCGGGGCGTTCATCCGGCGGTACAGGTAGTAGGCGGCGCAGGCGCCCTCGCTGGAGACCATGGTGGCGCCGAGCGGGGTGCGCGGGGTGCAGGCCTTGCCGAACGCCTCGCACTCGGTCGGTTTGATCAGACCCTGCAGGACCTCGCCGGCCCGGCATACGGCGGGTTCCTCGGTGCGGATGCCGGAGACGTCGAAGCGGTGCTCGGCGTCGTAGGCGCGGAAGGCGTCGTTCAGCCGCCAGCCGCTGGCCGGGATGGGTCCGATCCCGCGCCACTTGCGGTCGACGACCTCGAAGACCTCCTCGATCATGCGCAGGGCCGCCGGGTTGCCCTGCTCGCGCACGGCCCGCGGGTAGGCGTTCTCGACGCGGTGCTCGCCGCGCTCCAGCTGGTGCACGGCGCGCCGCACACCCTCGAGGATGTCCAACGGCTCGAAGCCGGTGACGACGACCGGCACGCGGTGCTTCTCGGCCAGGTCCGGGTACTCGGCGGTGCCCATCACGCTGCACACGTGGCCGGCGGCGAGGAAGCCCTGCACCCGGCAGCTGGGGGCGGTCATGATCGCCTCGATCGCCGGGGGGACCCGGACGTGGGACACCAGCAGGCTGAAGTTGGCGAGGCCCAGGCGGCGGGCCTGGTGCACGGCCATGGCGTTGGCGGGAGCCGTCGTCTCGAAGCCGATGGCGAAGAACACGACCTGCCGGTCGGGGTTCTTCCGGGCGAGGTCGAGCGCGTCCAGCGGCGAGTACACCACCCGGACGTCACCGCCCTCGCCCTTGACCCGGAACAGGTCCCGGTCGGTGCCGGGCACCCGCAGCATGTCCCCGAAGGAACAGAAGATCACCTCGGGGCGCGCGGCGACCTCCAGGGCCTTGTCGATGACCTCGAGGGGTGTGACGCACACCGGGCAGCCCGGCCCGTGGATCAACTCCACCTTTTCGGGCAGGAGCTGGTCGATGCCGTGCCGGATGATGGAATGGGTCTGGCCGCCGCAGACCTCCATCAGGGCCCAGGGCCGGGTGACGGCGGCCCGGATCTCGTCCAGCAACCGGCGTGCCAGATCAGGGTCGTTGAACTCGTCGATGTACTTCATCGCACCTCACTCCCGCTCTCCTGCCGCGCGGCCTGCTCCCACGCGTCCCCGAACTCCTCGTCCAGCAACCCGAGTTGTTCGAACAGCTCCAGGGAGGCCCGGGCCGACTCCTCGTCCAGCCGCTGCAGGGCGAAGCCGACGTGGACGATCACGTACTCCCCGACCCGGACATCCGGCAGATACTCCAGGCAGGCCTGTTTTCGTACGCCACCGAAGTCGATCAGTCCGGTGAGGGGGTCGGCGTCATGGTCGATGGACACGACCTTGCCGGGCACGGCCAGACACATGGGTCACTCCGTCTCGTGGTTGTTTGCTGTTCCCGCGACCATGAGCTGGCCTAGCGCCAACCCGCCGTCGTTCGGGGGCACTTCGCCGTGCCGCAGGACCGTGAAGCCGTCGGCGGCCAGCAGCTGGGCGCACTCCGCCTCCAGCAGGGCGTTGGCGAACACCCCGCCGGTCAGGGCGACCACGGCGAGACCGGTCGCCGTGCGGGCCCGGCGGCAGACCTCCGCCACGGCCCGGGCCACGCCCCGGTGGAAGCGCGCCGCGAGAACGGCGGCGGGCGTGCCGCGCCGCCGGTCGTCGAGGAGTTCGCGCAGCATCGGGGCCGGGTCGATGCCCGGCCGGCCGGCGTCGATCGCGAAGGAGTACGCCACCGCGTCGGCGTCCCGCGCCTGCGTCGCCGCCGCCTCCAGCTCCAGGGCGGCCTGCGCCTCGTACCCCGCGCGGTGGCACACGCCGGCGAGGGAGGCCACGGCGTCGAAGAGCCGGCCCATGCTGGACGTCGGCACACAGCCCACGTTCCTCTCCAACTGCCGTTGCAGTACGGCGAGTTCCCGCTCCGAGCAGGCCGCGACGCTGGGCAGCTCCGGGTCCCAGGGCAGCCCGGCCGCCCACAGCCGGGCCAGGGCCAGCCGGCAGGGGTTGGCCACGCCGGCGTCGCCGCCGGGCAGCGGGGCGGGGCTCAGGTGGGCGAAGCGGCGATGGCCCGTGTAGTCGGCGAGCAGGATCTCGCCGCCCCACACGGTGCCGTCGTCGCCGTACCCGGTGCCGTCGAAGGCGACGCCGACGACGGGCGTGGTGCCGTCGAGCCCGTGTTCGGCCATCGCGGAGGCGACGTGGGCGTGGTGGTGCTGGACCAGCCGCAGGGGCAGCCGTGCGGCGCGGCGGCGGGCCCATGCGGTCGAGTGGTAGCCGGGGTGCCGGTCCGCCGCCACCAGCTCGGGGGTCACCCCCGTCAGGCGGGTGAGGTGCCGCTCGGCCCGGCGGGCCGCGTCCAGTGTCGCCAGGTCGCCCATGTCGCCGATGTGCGGCCCGAGCCAGGCCTGCTCGCCGTCGCCGAGGCACGGCACGTTCTTCAGGTCGCCGCCGACCGCGAGGGCGGGCCGCACCGCAACCGGCAGGCGCAGGGCGCGGGGGACGTATCCGCGCGAGCGGCGCAGTACCTGTTCGGTGCCGTCGGCGCGGACCCGCAGCAGGGAGTCGTCGCACGGCGAGGCGATGGGCCGGTCGTGGGCGAGCCAGGCGTCGGCCAGCCCGGCCAGTCGGGTCAGCGCCTCGGCGTCGTCGGTGACGATGGGTTCCCCGGAGCGGTTGGCGCTGGTCATGACCAGGGCGCGGGGGCCGCACGGATCGCCGGGCAGCCCGAACAGCAGGGTGTGGACGGGGGTGTAGGGCAGCATCACGCCGACGTGCGGGCTGCCCGGGCAGACCTGGTCGGCCAGGCGGAGGCCGTCCGCCGGTGTGCGGCGGCGCAGCAGGACGATGGGGCGGCGGGCGCCGGTGAGCGCGGCCCGCTCGGCGCCGGAGAGGACGGCGATCCGCTCCGCGGTGGCCAGGTCGGCGCACATCACGGCGAAGGCCTTGCCGCCCCGCTCCTTGCGGCCGCGCAGGGTGGCGACGGCCCGGGCGTCCGTGGCGTCGCAGGCCAGGTGGTAGCCGCCGACTCCCTTGATGGCGACGATCCGTCCGGCGGCGAGCAGCGCCCGCGCCGCGGCGAGGGCGTCCGCGTCCCTCGCCGGGCGCACTCCGAGGCCGTCGGCCGGGGTCAGGGTGAGGCGCGGGCCGCAGTCGGGGCAGGCGACGGGCTGCGCGTGGAAGCGCCGGTCGGCCGGATCGCCGTAGTCCCGGGCGCAGGAGGGGCACATGGGGAAGCCCGCCAGGGTGGTCGCCGCGCGGTCGTACGGCATGCCAGTGGCGATGGTGAAGCGGGGGCCGCAGTGGGTGCAGGTGATGAACGGGTGCCGGTGGCGGCGGTCGGCCGGGTCGGTCAGCTCACGCAGGCAGTCGGCGCACGTCGCGGTGTCGGGCGGGAGCTGGGTGCGCCCGGTGGCCCGGTCGGTGGAGCGGATGGTGAAGGGGCCGGTGTCGCCCGTGGCGGGCAGGTCCTCGCCGACGATGCCCGTCACCGTGGCCAGCGGCGGGGGCCGGTGGGCGAGCAGCTCGCAGAAGCGGTCCACCTCGGCGGCCGGGCCCTCGACCTCGACGATCACGCCGTCGCCGGTGTTGCCGACGAAGCCGGCCAGCTCCAGCCCGGCCGCCAGGCGGTGCACGTGGGGCCGGAAGCCGACCCCCTGCACGGTGCCGCGCACCGTGATCCGGCGGCGGACCAGGCCGGTGGCGGGTGCGGTCATGCGACGGGGGCGGACGCGGCGTGGTGGTGGCCGTGCGGGTGCGGGGCGAGCGGCGGGCGGTGCGGCGGGGCGCCGTCGCGGGCGGCGAGGGCGCGCTCGAGGAGGGTGCCGACACCGGCGCCGGTGCGGGCGCAGGACCGTACGACCTCCACGCCCGGGTTGATGCGCCGGACGTTCGCCAGGAAGGCGGCCTCGTCGAAGCCGGCCGCCTCGGCCAGGTCGGCCTTGGTGACCACGACCAGGTGGGCGGAGCCGAAGGCGGTGGGGTACTTCAGCGGCTTGTCCTCGCCCTCGGTGACCGCCATCAGCACGATCCGCAGGGTCTCGCCGAGGTCGTACGAGGCCGGGCAGACCAGGTTGCCGACGTTCTCCACGAACAGCACGGCGGTGTCCGCCGGCAGCCAGTCCGCCAAGTGGGCCTGCACCTGGCGGGCCTCCAGGTGGCACAGTCCGTCGGTGAGCAGCTGCCGCACGGGCGCGCCGGACCGGGCCAGCCGGACGGCGTCGTTCTCGGTGGCCAGGTCGGCGGTGAGCGCGGCCACCGGCACGCCCCGCTCCACGGCGCGGGCCAGGACCCCGCCGAGGAGTTCGGTCTTGCCGCTGCCCGGGCTGGACAGCAGGTTGACAAGTGCGACGCCCTGCCGGGCCAGGTCCGCCCGCAGGCTCGCGGCAAGGTCGTCGTTCTTCGCCAGGACGGCCTGTCTGACGTCGGACCGGCACATGGGGCTGCTCCTCGCAGTCGGCGGCGGGTCCCCGGGCCGCGTCCCGCGCGGCCCGGGGTGTCACCGATCTTCGGCGGTACCGGCCGTGCGGGCGGGCAGCGCAGCCGCGTGCGGGGGCCCGGATTCCACCGGGCGGCCCAATGGCGGTGCGGGAGCGCGCGGATCGGCCAGCAGGACGGGGACCAGGGTGTGCAGCGCGTCCACGGCGTGGTCGACGGCCGCCCGGACGGGTGCGCTGAGCCCCGGCACGATGTCCTCGTCCCCGCGGGGCAGCACGTGCGGCTCGCAGGCCATGACGAGGACCCGGGGCAGCGGCTCGTCGCCGAGGTGCGCGGCGAGGGCCAGCACCCTGGCGGGGTCCATGCCGTGTGCCTCGGGCGGGACCGTGCCGTCCGGGGGTTCGGCCTCGATGAGGGTCAGGGTGCCGGGGCGGTGGCCGCGCCGCGCCGCGTCGACCAGGACCGCGGTGGCGCAGCCGTCGAGCAGGGCGTAGGCGAGGTCCAGGCCGCGGATGCCGTAGTCGTGCACCCGTACCCCGGACGGCAGCGGGCGGTGGTCGAGGGCGCGGATCACCTCGGGGCCGAAGGCGTCGTCCCCGAGGAAGATGTTGCCGACGCCCGCGACCAGCAGCCGCGCCCTCAACGGACGTCTCCGGTGGGGACGGCGAGGGGCCGGGGCGAGCCCGTCGGCACCTTGCGGACGAAGGCCGAGCGCAGGGCGTGGTACGGCGCCTGCGGGTCGAAGAAGATGCCGTGCATCCGGGCGAGTTCGGCCTCGCGGTACTCGGCGAGCGGCCGCTGCCCTTCGTCCGCCGCCCGTGCGGCCGCCTTGGCCGCGATCCGCTTCTCCAGCCCGGGTTCGGCGGCGAGGCCGGTGGCGAGCCGCTCGACCGCGGCCGCGAACTCGCCGGGCGCGGCCGGCACGAGCCGGTCCACGAGCCCGAGCCGCTCGGCCGTCGCCGCGCTCACGGGCAGCGCCTCGGTGGTCAGCCGGCGGGCCTGCTCGGGCCCGACGCGACGCGGCAGGCTGTACGTCCAGAACTCCGAGCCGTACAGGCCCATGCGCCGGTAGTGCGGGTTGAGGACCGTGCCGGTGCGGCACCACACCTGGTCGGCGGCGAGGGCGAGCATGGCGCCGCCCGCGGCCGCGTTGCCGCCGAGCGCGGCCACCACCAGCCGGTCGGTGGTGCGCAGCACCACCTCGACGAGGTCGTCCATGGCGTTGAGGTTGGTCCACGACTCCTCGGCCGGGTCGGGGGCCGCCTCGATGACGTTCAGGTGGATGCCGTTGGAGAAGAAGTCGCGCGCCGCGCCGAGCACCAGGACCCGGGTGGGGCGGGTGAGCGCGTACCGGTAGGCGGCGAGCAGGCGGCGGCACTGGTCGGTGTTCATCGCGCCGCCCGGGAAGGAGAAGCCGAGGAGGCCGACGTCGCCGCGCTGCCGGTAGCGGATGTCGGCGTAGGTGCGCCGGCCGGGTTCCGGCTCCAGCGGGGCGGGGGACTCCGGGAGCCGCAGGGCGGGCTCGTGGCGGGCGAGGACGGAGGCGGCCGGGCGGCGGAAGGGCGCCGGGTCGCCGGAGTTCCTGCGCGGGCGCAGTTCCGGGATCCACACCGCGCCGTCCCGGGTGGCGCGGCAGACGGCGCCGTTGCGCTGGGCCAGCAGCTCGCCGGGGCGGCCGCACAGCTGGTCCTCGGGGTGCCCGCCGTGCAGGAACACCTCGCGGCCGAGGAGTTCGTCGAGGACGCCGGGCTGCGAGTCGGCGCCGCGGAGCTTGCGCAGGACCGTCGCGGTGTCGTCGTGCTCCCAGTCGATGCGGCGCCGGTCCTGGCGGAGGAAGTCCCGCCACACCACGCCGATCGACGGGTCGCTCTGCGGACGGGGCTTGTAGGAGCCCTCGGCATAGCGCCGTACGGCCGTGAGGACGGCGGTGACGGCGGCGTCGGAGGCCTCGTTGCGGTACAGGTCGCTCTTGCCGACGTGCGGCACGCGGAACGGCTCCGCCGCCCAGATGGCGCCCGCGTCCATCGCCGCCTCGGCCTGGAGGACGGTCACGCCCCACCGTGGGGCCTGTTCGGCGATGGCCCAGTCCAGCGAGGAGGGGCCGCGGTCGCCGGGTGGGCCGGGATGCACGATGAGGCAGGTGTGCTCCTGCCACAGGTCGGCGGGCAGGGCCGTCTTGAGCATCGGCGCGACGACCAGGTCCGGACGCAGCTCGTGCACGGCGGCGCGGACCGGGTCGGCGCCGTGCGAGGCGAGGACGACGTCCACGCGGTGCCCCTGGTCCGAGAGTTCGGCGTACAGGCGCTGGGAGAGGCTGTTGAACGCGCTGGCGACGAGCAGAATGTCCATGCCACGGCATGTTCGTCCCTGCGCACGGAGCCGTGAAGGACCGCTGCGGCGTTTCGTCGCTACCGCTCGGTTCTCCTCCGCCATCCGGATCGCGTCGCGTAGGATCCTCGACGGCCTGGCTCCGCTGCCCCCGATGCGCCCCTGCCGCGCGTCGCGGCAGCCCGACCACCGACCCCGGGTGACCACGGCGGCCCCTGCCACGGCGGCAGCCGAGGTGCACGGGCCGGGCCGGCGGCCGTCAGGCAGCCAGGGCCCGGCCCGGGTCGAGGCGGTCGAGGAGCTGGGCGTGGTGCAGCTCGGCGACCGGGGCGAGGAGGTCGGGGTGGCGCAGCAGCGCGGCGGCGCGCCGGTCGCCGTCGTCGGGCGCGAGCAGCCGGCGGAACTCGACCGGGGCGCCCGAGGCGTGCTCGCAGTCGGCCAGCGCGGCGACGGCGAGTGCCGCCAACTGCGGGTCGATGAGCAGGGCGGCCGCCCAGCTGGCCACGACCTCGTCGACCCAGGTGCGCCAGGCCTGTTCGTCGGCCGGGCCGCCGTCGGCGGGCTCGGCCCCGGTGATCCAGTCCAGGCGGCCGGCGCCGCCGGGGCCGGCCATCGTCACCAGCGCCGCGTCGACCTCGGTCGGGTACCGCAGCCACGCCGCCACCGTCACGGCCTGCCGGGCCTGCGCCTCGCACAGGGCCGAGGCCAGGGCGCCGCCCGACGGCGGGTAGGCGACCGTCAGCCAGTGGGCCGTCGCGGCTATCAGGGGGGACAGATCAGTGAGCACAGCCGGGCCGTCCGAGGGGATGCGAGGGGATGCGAGGGGATGCCAGGGGATGCCAGGGGATGCGAGGAGAAGGGAAACAGGGGCTCGGCGCACCACGGTAGTGCGGCACGGGGCTCGGCCGGGGGGAGTGCGAACCAGGTCATATGTGGCTTTCCTCACGTGGGCGGCATCGTCGGTCCTTGGTCACGTGTCGCCCGGCACCCCGTGGCTCCGCCCGGACCCTCGTACGGCCGGTCACGCGCCCGAGCCGCCGGCACCGCACCCTGATGTGCTCCTCTGCGGCCGAGCCTCGCTCACCCGCCCGGTCCGCGGGGATCTCGACGCGCTGACCGTGGCGGACCGGCTGCCGTAGACCTGGACGTGGACCCAGCAGTCGGCGGAGAGCCGAGCCGCTCACTCGTCGCCCGTGGCTGCCGTCACCTCCACGTCGAGCACGCCCTCGGCCTGGAACAGCTCCGACGTCAGCCGCAGGGGATCTCCGGCACCCTCCAGCTCCAACAGCACCCGGGCTGCGTCGTCCGTGCGCCCGGGCAGGCGCTCGACCTTGACCTGCAGGATCCGGAAGCCGCGCAGGGTGCAGGTCTCCATCAGGCGCGGCAGCAGGGCCGAGCCGGTCCGATAGGTCAGGCGGGCCTCGAAGGTGCCGGCGGCAGCGGCGGGGGTCAGGCGGGCGGAGAGCAGCGGGTAGCCCCGCACCACGAGGAAGTGCAGGGCGGTCACCGCCAGCGCGAGGATGGGCAGTCCCCCGCCGCAGGCCATCCCGACCGCGCAGGTCAGCCAGATGGTGGCGGCCGTGGTCAGGCCCCGTACGGCGTCCCGTCGGACGAAGATCAGGCCGCCGCCGATGAATCCGATGCCGGACACGATCTGCGCGGCGACGCGGGAGGGGTCGAAGGAGACGTTCTGCAGCCCGAGCACCACGGTGAACCCGTACTGGGAGACCTCCATCATCAGCGCGCTCGCGATGCCGACCAGGGTGTGCGTGCGCAGGCCCGCGCTCTTCTGCTGCGCCTCGCGCTCCCAGCCGATCAGGCTCGACAGCAGCAGCGCGAGCCCCAGCTCGGCCAGTTGCCTCGGCCAGTTGCCGTAGTTCAAGTCCCACAACGGCGCCGCCGGCCACGCTCCCGCCATGCACACCTCGCAGTCGCCCTCGCCGATGCCCCGCTGCTGGCGTCTACCCGGGCCGGGTCTTGACGCTACCGGGTCGGCCGGTTGCGCGCCCGCCGGCGCAGGCCCGGCCGTGCGGCCCCGCCGTCGCGGGGTACTCCGAAAAGGGCGGCCGTGTCCGCCGGTGGCGGGCATGCACGCCGCGACGTTCGCGCGGAAGGGGCCGGCCTCATGCACCACGACGAGATGATCGGAAAAGTCCAGGCGCTCGCCCGGCTGCCCGACCGGGGGTCCGCCGAGCGGGCCGCGCAGGCGGTGGTGACCACGCTGTCGGAGCGCCTGCCGTCCGGGCTGGCCCGGCATGTGGCCGCCCAGCTGCCGCCCGACATGGCCGCCGCGATGCGGCAGGTCGCCGACGTGTCCGGCGCATACGACTCCGGGACGTCCCGCGAGCGGTTCGGGCTGACCGCCTTCGCCGGACGCATCGCCGACCGGGCGGGCACCGACGAGGACATGGCGCTCCGGGAGGCCGCCGCCGTGATGGAGGTGCTCGACGCCGCTCTCGCCCCCGAGCTGACCGAACGGATGGCGACCGCTCTGCCCGCGGACATCCGCGAGCTGCTGCCGGTGATCCGCGCGAGCGACTACACCGGGGCGGGCTGAACGGGGCGGAGGGCAGCGTAGGCGCACGAGGGGCGGGCTGAGCCGGGCACACGGTGCGCAGACGCGCGACACGCGACACGCGACACGCGGCACGACGCGACACACGGTCAGCGCGACACGCGGTCAGCGCCGCGCACGGCTCAGCGCGGCCTGACGCTGACCGGTGTTCCGGATCGCATTCGTGTGCAAGCGCCCACCGAGGGCAGGCGCAACACAGACGCCCCCACTCGGAAAAGGTGCTCCATGGCCTTCTTCGCTCTCTCCCGGCAGCAGCCGCTGGCACTGCTCTCCACGACCGATCTGGCGGTGGAGTACGACCGGCTCCTGAGGGAGAACCGCCAGCTGCAGCAGGCGGTGACCTCGCACGCGGTGATCGACCAGGCCCTCGGGGCAGTCGTCGTGCTCGGGCGGCTCGCCCCGGAAGAGGCCTGGAGGGCGCTGCGGGACGTCTCCCAGCGCACCAACACCAAGCTGCGCACGGTCGCCGAGCACGTCCTCGCCTATGCCCAGGGCGGCACGCTCCCCGAACCCGAGCGGATCGAGCTCGCCGAGGCCGTCGCCCGCTACCGCCGCCGCGCGGCCCGCAGCCGGGTCCCGGAGCAGGCGATCAGTGACGACGCGGCCACGTCCGGCGGCGCCGGCGGGCGCGGTCGCCCCGGGGCGGGCCCGACGGGCGCATGACCCAACGGTCCTCGACCTGGTCCAACCCGAACAGCACCAGACTGAGCGCGGGGAGCAGCAGAAGCGCGACGATGACCACTGGGGGTCACCCCCTCCTGAGCGAAGTCACCTTCGCGAGTGCCCCCGCCGCCCGCGCCCACCCGGCCCACGTGTGAAGGTCCTGTGGCCACTCGCCCGCGGACACGGCCGTACCCGCGTGCGGGCGCGCTCCACGGGCCCCTCCCCCACCGTGCGCTTACGGTTCTGTAGGTGTGACCGACCGTCAGCGCAGTCAGGGACAGCGGGAGCGGCGACCGGGTCGTGCGGTGCTGGGCAGCCGGCCGGCGTACTCGGTGCGGCTCGCGCGCTCGCCGCGTCCCGAGCCGCGGACGCCGGTCGCCGAGCGGACGGTGCCCTGGCTGCGGATCGCCGCGGCCTACGCCTGGCGGCTCATCCTCGTCGGAATCGTCGTCTACGGCGTCTTCGGCCTCCTCGGCAGCTTCCAGCTCATCGCGGTCGCCGTGTTCCTGGCGCTCGTGATCACGTCGGTGCTGCGGCCGGTCACCGACGTGCTCGCCCGGGTGCTGCCGCGGCCGCTGTCCGTCGCCGTCGCGCTGGTGGGCAGCCTGCTGCTCCTGCTGGCCCTGCTCGCCCTGGTGGGCAACGCGGTGGCGGGCGAGACGCCCCGGCTCGTGGGTGAGTTCCGCGGCGGTGTGCACCGGATCGAGCAGTGGCTGCAGCGGCCGCCGCTGCGGCTGAGCCCGGGCAGGCTCTCCGCTCTGGAGCGCCAGGTGACGGACTACCTGTCCGCGCACCGGGCGAGTCTGTTGAGCAGCGCGGTCTCCCAGCTGGGCAGGGTGGTGGAGCTGGTCGCCGGCGGCGCGCTGGCGCTGTTCGCCTCGGTCTTCTTCATCCACTCCGGCGAGCATCTGTGGAGCTGGATGCGCGACCAGTTGCTGCCGGCCTCGGCGCGTCCGGCCTGGGACCGCGCGGGGCGGGCGGCCTGGCACAGCTTCGCCGGGTACACGCGCGGCATCATCATCGTGGCCGCTGCCAACGCCGTGATGGTCGGTGTGGCGCTCCTCGTGCTGCGGGTGCCGCTCGCGCTGCCGCTGACCCTGCTGGAGTTCTTCGCCGCGTTCGTGCCGCTGGTGGGATCGCCGGTGGCGCTCGCGGTCGCCACGATCGTCGCGCTCGCCGGGCGCGGACCGCTCACGGCCGCGGCCGTGCTGGCGCTCATCGTCGTGATCGGCCAGCTCGAAGGGCATGTGCTGCACCCCCTGGTGATGAGCTGGGCGGTGCGGCTGCACCCGCTCGTCGTCGCCGTGTCCGTGATCGCGGGCAGCATCGTCGCGGGGGTGATCGGCGCGATCGTCGCGGTCCCGTTCGTCTCCGTCGTCTGGGCGGTGCTGCGCGCCCTGCGCGCGGTCCCGCCGTGACGGCCCTCCCGCGGCGGCATGGGAAGGCAGCCCCGGTGACACCCGGGCCGCTGTGCGTGCGTGGGACACGAGACGCAGGGCGGGCGGTGCGACGCACGCTGCGGCTCTACAGCCGCAGCCGCTTCGGCCATGAGTGCGACGAGTGCGACCACGGGCTGCGCGGGGCGGTGAAGGCGCTGCGCGGCACGCCGGGCGGCCTGCGCCGGGACCTGGCCCGCGCCACGCCGGACGACCCGGACGGATGGCCACCTACGGCGCGCCGCTCACCCGGGCCGACCGGCCGGCGGACCAGCTGTCGGCCTCGGGCGCCTGAGGACGGCCCGGACGCTCAGCGGTCCCGGGCCGGAGCCGGTCGCCGCACCCCGAACTCGGCCGGGCCGACGGCGAGGATGCCGTCGGTCAGCGGCCGGCAGCGCACTCCCCCGCCGCCACGCAGCGCGCGCTGCGCGCCGGGGCCGAGGGTGGTGTTCATCCAGGCACAGGGCCGGGCCGCGCTGCGCACCTCCAGGTCCACCGGCCCGGTGCCGCTGTCGAGGAAAACAGTCGCACCGATGTAGGCGTCGATGTCCACCCCGCGCAGCAGGACGTTGCGGCGGGTGAGGAGCAGGCCCGTGCCGTACGGGCCGGACTGCGGGAGCCGTTCGGCCGCCATGAGGGTGATCGAGGCGTTGCGGTGGGCGGGCTGGTTGAAGTACCGGTCGCCGACGATGCCCAGGTGCGCGCGCACCTCGGCGGTGGTGACCAGTTCGCCGGGCGGCAGCTCGGGCACGCCGTCGCCCGGCCGGCCCGCGTACCGGTGCACGGGAGAGACCAGCAGCTGAAGGATGTCGACGCGCGCCACACACCGAGCCTAACCAGCGGCTCGCCACACCCGCCGCCTGCCGCGTTCGCGGGGCTTCGACCGGGCCGGTCGCGCCGGGGAGGCGCCGTGTCGTGCCGGAGCGCGGTGGGCGATGCTGCGTCCATGCTGACTTCAGTCGCCGCGTTCGTCGGCGCGGCCTTTCTGATCGCCATGGTGCCGGGACCGAGCACCGTCGTCATCCGGCCGGGGTTGTTCCCGTGAACGGCACGGGAGACCGGGCCGGGAGCGAGGAGAGGTGCCCGGGGTGGCGTGTCGGGGACCGGGCGCATGCCGCACGGTTCACGCAGGTTCACACCCTGCCCTGCCGTGCAGCCGGAATACGCCTGCGGGGCATCAGCCGGTGGCGAAGTCCCGCAGCTGCTCCTGGGAGCCGTTGAACCGGTCGTGGTCGCCGACCGTCTTGCCGGTGGAGGTGTACTGCCACATCGTGTAGTACGACCAGCCGGGCGGCAGTGTCCCCGCGGTCGAGGCGTAGCGGGCGATCCACAGGGGATTGGTCTTGCCGAATCCGCTGTAGCCGCCGGTGCATTCGCTCCACCAGCTGGTGGCCGTGTAGATCACGGCGTCGCGGCCGGTGCGGGACTTGTAGCGGTTCAGGAAGTCGCGGATCCAGGTGACCATCGAGCTCTTGGACTTGCCGTAGCAGTCGCTGCCGTACGGGTTCCACTCGATGTCGAGCACGCCGGGCAGTGTCTTGCCGTCCTTGGACCAGCCACCGCCGTGGTCCACGAAGTAGTCGGCCTGGGCCGCGCCACCGCTCGTGTCCGGGGTCGCGAAGTGGTAGGCGCCGCGGATCATGCCGACGTCGTGCGGACCGTTGTACTGCTGGGTGAAGTAGGGGTTGGTGTAGGACGTCCCCTCGGTGGCCTTGGTGTACGACCATTTGGTGCCGGCGGCCCACAGGGACGGCCAGTCGACGTCGCCCTGGTAGCTGGCGACGTCCACGCCTTCCGTCTGTCCGGCGCGGTGGTTGTCGGTGGTGGTGTCGTCGCCGCTGTCGTCGGCTCCGTCGTGGGTGAGGACGCCCATGCCCATGTAGGCGCTGCCCCGCTGGGGTATCACCCGGCCGGGCTCGGGCGCGGCCGCGGGAACGGACAGGGACAGGAGGAGGCCGGTCAGCGCGCCGGTGAGGGCGAGGCGTGAGCGGCTGCGATGAGGAATCAGAGAGCTTCGCACGCCATCCATCTGACCCAAAGGCTGCCCGGGCTGCACCCTGGGTACCG
Organism: Streptomyces sp. AF1A; assembly: GCF_047340315.1. Lineage (NCBI taxonomy): Bacteria > Bacillati > Actinomycetota > Actinomycetes > Kitasatosporales > Streptomycetaceae > Streptomyces > Streptomyces sp. AF1A. The sequence continues at coordinate 10,508 of NZ_JBLEBI010000084.1, read as the reverse complement.
CCCAACGGAGCCATTGCGGACCGGCATTGGGCCACTCGGGTGGCAGTGACGGCCGGATCGGCCGGTCGTGTGACGCGCGGCGGGGGCGGCTTCCACGACCGGTCGGCACCGGTCAGCCGTCGATGCGGTGCCGGGTCCAGAAGGACGTCAGGTCGGTGCTGGTGGCGGCCTGTGCGGCGGCCTTGAACTCGGCCGTGGTCGACACGCCGTACCGGTGGGCGGCCGCGTAGTCCCTCGGGACCTTGGCCATGGCGGTGTCGCCGAGGACGCGTCGCAGGTCGTGCAGGGCGCACTTGCCGTAGCGTAGACCACGGTGGAGTAGCGCGAGGAGTGCGCGTCCCAGTAGGCCATCGGGTTGGTGATCCGCTCCGCGGCGGACGCCCAGGAGACGCCGTTCCAGCAGTTGGCGCCCGTCCTGCCGAGGGCGAGATCGGTCGCGTAGTCGGCGAACGCCTCGTCCAGCCAGGGGCTGTTGTACTCGTCGTCGCCGACGATGCCGTACCACCACTGGTGGCCGATCTCGTGGGTGAGGGCGGTGGAGCTGACCAGGCCGAGGACGAACCCGGGGTACTCCATGCCGCCGAACCAGTAGGTGTTGTCGATGACGGCGTCCAGTTCGCCGTAGGGGTAGGCGCCGAAGCGCGCCGCGCGGGCGTCCGCGGGCGCCGGGTGCCCTTCCCGTGCGGGTCGGGCAGCCGGCGCCGGGCGGGCGGCGCCGGATCAGGCGCCGCGAAGGGTCACGAAGACCGCCGAGAGGCGGGTGCCGTCGGGGCCCTGGACGGCACGTGCGACATGGCCGACGGCGCTCTCGCCGGGCAGCGCCGGCTGCTCGGGCACGAGGCGCAGGACCCGGTGCAGCTGCAGGATCGTGCCGTGGGGCGCGGGCAGGCGGGTGCCGTCCGCGTCGTCGGCCGGCGCGGGCATCAGGCCCTCCAGGGTGAGGGGGGCGCCGCAGTAGGAGCGGGTCACCTCGGGGTCGGGGGTGTCCGTGACGCTCTGCGCCTGCGCCTGTGCGCGGCCCTCGATCAGCGCCAGCAACTCGGCGACCAGCACCGGGTCGTGGCAGCCGTCGTAGGCCCAGCGCCTGCCCAGCACGCCGTGCTCCATCGTGCCGATCAGCGCGTGGTCGGCGCCCTCCAGCGGCGCGCCGCGGTAGGTCAGCGGCACCAGGTAGACGACGGGTTCGCCGCCCGAGGCGTCGCGGACCACCATGAACTCGATGCCGACCTCGCCCTCGGGGTCGTCCAGCCGGAAGCCGCCGGACTTCTCCAGCACCGGGGCGTCGGGGCCGCCCCGGTACCAGGGGCGGGTGGGCAGCCAGTCGGTGAGCAGTTCGAGCTTCGTGGGCGTGACGGTCGTGTGGTGGATGACGGCCATGCCGGACCTGACCTCCCGTTGCGGGCGAGTGCGGACCCCGGTCAGCCTTCCACACCGGCACCGCCACCGGGCGCCGGGGTCAACTCGTCCCCGCCGGCGGGCGCTTCGCCGGCCTTCGCTCCGCGGCCGGGATTCGTTGTCCAGTAAGTTGCAGCGCATCGTTGAGACCGGCGTGATGGCTGCTTGTACAGAGGCTCAGCGATGCGGGTGCATCGGTACGACCTGGGCCGGGAGATATTCGAGGCTGATCAGCCGAACGACTCGGGGCCTCGAGATGCCATCGGTGCCGCGTGGGCATTCGCCCGGGGCGGCGAGCGCGGGAAATCTTTGCGCGACACAGCGTCGGCGGCACTCAAGGCAGCCAAGAGCGCCCACACTGCGGCTGCGCGCGAGGCAGCGTGGGCAGCGATGTCTGCGGCAGGCGCCGCCTACCTGCATCCGTTAGCCAAAGCCACCCAGGTCAAGCACATTCTGGGAGCCGGCGCTCACGCAGCCAGAGCGGCCGAACTCGTCGCCGACGACGACCGGAGCGTCGGTGCTGAACACCTTGAACGGACGGTGCGTCGTGCAACACCGGTCGTGGTCGACGTGCTCAAACGCTTCCCGACGGCGCCGGATGGCGGCGGACGGGTTGGCGAGTTGATCCGCATGTTGGACGCTGACCTTCGCTTACTCACCCTCACTGAGTAACTCTGAGCGCCCAGGTGGCGCAGCCTCAACGAGGGCCGCCAAGCGCTCACTCATGCACGCCGGCTTCCTCTGGGCTTTCTCAGCCCTCCAGGCCTCACCCGGAGCCTTCGACGACGGCCCCACAGCGTCACCGACGCGCCAGATCGAACCGATGCATCACGCACCCGGGGGGTGCGCTCTGCACCACACCTGTTGCACACCTTGCCCACTTCCCAAGTGGAATCCTTCCTGCTCAGCCCAGGGCTCCGAGAAGGAGAACCAGAGGCGACAGGCCAACGGAACCGGCGGAAGAGGACGTGGGACACCCGCGGTGGCATGGCGGACGTCGCCGCGGGTATGCGCGCTGCGATCCCACCCGTCGGCGACACAGCAGGAGGCGGACCCATGCTGATGGCACACCCCGCGGTACTGAAGGACCTCATCGCCCAGTACGAGGCCCTCACTCTCCTCGGGGCCGGGGAGAGCACGCCGCAGGCCCGGCAGCGGCTCGCGGACATCTCCTACACGCTGTGCGTGGCCACCGGCACGAAGGACGTCGACATGGCCGTGATCGCCGCCCGTCATCGCCTGTCCGGCGCCCGCCCGGAGGACGACTCGCTGCTCCGGGCGGGCGCCAAGGCCGAGGCGGCGTCCGGCGTCTGAGCGGCGGCCCCGCGGCACCCGCCCGCCGAGCGACCTTCGGTCGCCGGACCTCCACCGGCTCCCTCCCCCTGAACTCGTTGCCTCCCGCTTCTGGTCGGCGAGACCAACCGGACGGTATACAGACCCAGTCGAACGCGCGAGGGCCGCTCTGTGGCGTCGCTCCCCGCGCGATGTACCGGCCTCAGGGGGAGTATCCATGGCGAACGACAGACGTCCGGCGGGCGGAGCGAGAGGCCGGCGGCGGACCGCCGTGCTGGGGGCGGCACTGGGCGGCTGCGCCCTGGTCGCCGCCTCCACGACGCCCGCCGCCGCGCACCCCTCCGACCACGGCCACGGCCTCGATTACGTGGCCCTGGGCGACTCCTACACCTCGGGCCCCGGCATCCCGCAGCAGGTGGACGCGGGTTGCGCACGCTCCGACCACAACTACCCCTCGCTGGTGGCGGCACAGCGACGGGCGACCACCTTCACGGACGCCAGCTGCGCGGGCGCGACGACCACGGAGATGTGGCAGGCCCAGGGCGCCAACAAGCCCCAACTCGACGCGCTCGGCCGGGACACGGACCTGGTGACCGTCCAGATCGGCGGCAACGACGTCGGGTTCGGCTCGATCATCGGCAGGTGCGCGGGCCTGTCCGCCCAGGACCCCACGGGCAACCCCTGCGAACGCTCCTACAAGGCGTCCGGGTACGACGAACTGGCCCTCGCCGTCCTGCGGACCGCACCGAAGATCGACCGGGTGCTGCGGGCCGTGCACGCCCGGGCGCCGCACGCGCGGGTCGTGGTCGTCGGCTACCCCGACCTGCTGCCCGACGACGGCGTCGGCTGCTTCCCGCAGGTGCCCTTCGCGCAGGGCGACTTCCCCTACCTGCGGGACACCGAGAAGCGGCTGAACCTGATGCTGCGCCTGGTGGCCGGCGTCAACCGGGCCGAGTACGTGGACACGTACCGTCCCACCGTGGGCCACGACATGTGCAAGGCGCCCGCGGACCGCTGGATCGAACCGCTTCAGCCGGCCTCGCCCGCGGCCCCGGCGCACCCCAATGCCCAGGGCGAGGCGGCCATGGCGAACGCGGTCCTCGACCGCCTGGCGGGCGGCCACGGGCGCCGCTGACGCCGCGGCGGCCTCCGCGGGCACCGGAGGCCGCCGTACGGACGGTGCTCAGCCGTCGAGCGCGCTCAGCACGACGGCCTGGGCCTCCTCCTGCACCCGCGCCAGGTGGTCCGGGCCGAGGAAGGACTCGGCGTAGACCTTGTAGACGTCCTCGGTGCCCGAAGGCCGGGCCGCGAACCAGGCGTTGCCGGTGGTGACCTTGATGCCGCCGATGGCGGCGCCGTTGCCGGGCGCCTTGGTGAGCACCCCCGTGACCGCCTCCCCGGCCAGCGTGTCGGCGGTGACCTGGGCCGGCGACAACTTGGCGAGCCGGGCCTTCTGTTCCCGGCTCGCGGGCGCGTCGATGCGGGCGTAGGCCGGTCGGCCGAAGCGCTCGGTCAGGTCGGCGTAGTGCTCCGACGGGGTCCGGTCCGTGACGGCGGTGATCTCCGAGGCGAGCAGGGCCAGGACGATGCCGTCCTTGTCGGTGGTCCACACCGAGCCGTCCCGGCGCAGGAAGGACGCGCCGGCCGACTCCTCGCCGCCGAAGCCGAGTTCGCCGGCGGCCAGTCCGTCCACGAACCACTTGAAGCCGACGGGCACCTCGACCAGCGGCCGGCCGAGGTCCGCGGCCACGCGGTCGATCATCGACGACGACACCAGCGTCTTGCCGACGCCCGCGCCGGCCGGCCACCGCTCACGGTGCCGGTAGAGGTAGGAGATGGCGACCGCGAGGTAGTGGTTGGGGTTCATCAGGCCGGCGTCCGGGGTGACGATGCCGTGCCGGTCGGCGTCGGCGTCGTTGCCGGTCGCGATGCGGAACTGGTCGCGCCGCTCGATGAGGGAGGCCATGGCGTACGGCGAGGAGCAGTCCATGCGGATCCGCCCGTCCCAGTCCAGCGTCATGAACCGCCAGGTGGGGTCGGTGTGCGGGTTGACCACCGTGAGGTCGATGCCGTGCTGCTCGGCGATCCGGCCCCAGTAGGCGACGGAGGCGCCGCCGAGCGGGTCCGCGCCGATGCGCACCCCGGCCGCCCGGATCGCGTCCAGGTCCAGGACGCTCGGCAGGTCGCCGACGTAGGCGCCGAGGAAGTCGTACCGCCCGGTGGTCTCCGCCGCGAGCGCACGCGTGTAGGTCACCCGTCGTACGTCCTTCAGACCGCCGGCGATGATCTGGTTGGCGCGGTCCTGGATCCAGGAGGTCGCCTCGGAGGCGGCCGGTCCGCCGCTCGGCGGGTTGTACTTGAAGCCGCCGTCGGCGGGCGGGTTGTGCGACGGGGTGACGACCACGCCGTCGGCGAGACCCGCGGTGCGGCCCCGGTTGTGGGTGAGGATCGCGTGGGAGACGGCGGGGGTGGGCGTGTAGCCGTCCGCGCTGTCGATGAGCACGGTCACGCCGTTGGCGGCGAACACCTCCAGCGCGGTGACCTTCGCGGGCTCGGACAGGGCGTGGGTGTCGGCGCCGAGGAAGAGGGGGCCGTCGGTGCCCTGGGTGGTGCGGTACTCGCAGATGGCCTGGCTGGTGGCGGCGATGTGGTCCTCGTTGAAGGCGCCGGCCAGGGACGAGCCCCGGTGCCCGGAGGTGCCGAACGCCACCCCCTGGCCGGGGTCGGCGGGGTCGGGATGCAGGGCGTAGTACGCGGTGACCAGCCGGGCCACGTCGACAAGGTCCTCGGGACCGGCCGGTCGGCCGGCTCGCTCGTGCGGCATGAGTCCGTTCCTCCGCATCGGTGGGGTCGATCGCTCCTCGCCCATCCTTCCTCCTCAGGGCCCTGGCACGCGAGTGCGCCCCGCGCTGCGCTCCGGTGCTCCCGGCCCCGGTGCCGTCCCGCCCTCCGCGCGGGGCGGCCGTCACGGACCGGTCCGCTCCCGCGTCGGGGCACCTCGGTCCCGCGCACGTTCCGCCCGGCTCGCGGCGGCGGGAGCCGTCGGGCACCTCGCCGCCGTCGCGACGGGCGAGGTGTGCGAGCGCATCGCCGTGCGGCAGCCCGGCGTCCGCGCCCGCCGGACTGCCGCGCGCCTCCCGGCTCCGGGGCTCAGCCGATGTGGTAGCTGTCCCCGTACACCTTCCAGTCGAGCGGGGTGTTCAGGTCGAGGTTGCCCTTGCGCAGGAACACCCGCTGTTCGGTGTCGACGCGGGTGGTGTCGCTGTGCGCCTCCTCCTGCTTCATCGCCCACACCCGGGCGTCGAGGAAGGCGTTGAGGTAGGCCGTCTCGTTGCCGCCCTGCGCCGGAGGCTTGGCGCTGCGCAGGGCGCGGGCCCGGATGTTGCGGAAGCTGGTGGGGTCGTCGCCGTCGCCGTGCATGACGATGGCGTCGTAGTAGCAGAACTGGCCGAGGGCGCGCAGCCCGTCCGCCTTGCCCTGGGCGACGGCGGGGTCGAAGTAGACGCGGTCGCGTTCGTCGTTCTGGCACTGCTGGAAGACGGTGTCCCGGGCGGCCTTGCGCCAGTCCTCGGGGAAGCCGGGGTCCAGGCCCTCGTGGGAGTCGGTGCCGTTGACCCTGCGCAGGGCGGGCAGGTACGCGGCGAGGACGTTGCCCGGCTTGCGGTCGGCGTAGAGCTGGACGACCTCGAGCATGTCGCCGGTGCCGGAGCAGAAGCCGATGATGCCGGCGGTGTAGCCGCGGCCGTCGCCGATGTCCTCGATGTACTTGTACTGGGCCTTCCAGTCGAGCGAGGAGTTCTCCGCGCTCGACACCAGTTCCATGGCGAGCTCCTTCTTCGCCGGGTCGTCGAGGCCGGGCGCGGCGGGTGCTGCCCCGGCGGCACGTCGGGCGCCGACCAGGGCGCCGGCGGCGACGGCGCCGAGCACGGCGACCACGGTCCGGCGGGAGAGACGGGCGGGGGCTGCTGTTTCGCGGTCTGCGTGTACCACAAGTGACTCCAAAACGGCGTGGGGGGCGGGGAGTTGGCCGGGGTCGCACTGGTAGGAAAGTTTCCTATCAGAGACGCGAAAGACCGGTAACCCGCCCGGCGCCAAGTTCGTAGGATCGAACAGCTCCCGGCATGGTGGCGGGTGTCCCGTCGCGCCGGGTCTTCTCGCCCGCCTGCGTGAGGGCGTACAACTCCCCGGATGTGGTGTTCAGTTCGCGCCTCTCCTCGCGCGCACCGCGCGCCGGTACCGGTCACCGCCCGCCCCGGCCGGCGATTCAGAAGCGGAGCCGCTCAATGCCATCCAGCACGTCGGTTGGACTTATGGATCACTCGGGCGCAGGGTGGACTGGCCCCCTCGTGCACTCGGGGGCACCCCTACGGCACCACCCGGAGAAGACCCGATGACCCACATCGCGGACCCCGCTCGCTACGACGGCACCATGCGCTACCGGCGCACCGGCCGCTCGGGACTGGACCTGCCGGTCCTGTCCCTGGGCTACTGGCACAACTTCGGCGACGACCGCCCCTTCGAGACGCAGCGGGAGATCGCCCTGCGCGCGTTCGACCTGGGGATCACCCACCACGACCTGGCCAACAACTACGGCCCGCCCTACGGCTCGGCCGAGATCAACTTCGGCCGGCTGCTGCGCCGGGACCTGGCGCCGTACCGGGACGAGCTGGTGATCTCGACCAAGGCCGGCTGGGACATGTGGCCGGGCCCCTACGGGCAGGGCGGCGGCTCCCGCAAGTACCTGCTGGCCTCGCTGGACCAGTCGCTGCGCCGGATGGGCGTGGACTACGTGGACATCTTCTACTCCCACCGGCTGGACGCGACCACGCCGCTGGAGGAGACCATGGGCGCCCTCGACACCGCCGTCCGCCAGGGCAAGGCGCTGTACGTCGGCATCTCCTCCTACGACGCCGAGCGCACCCGGCAGGCGGCCGCGATCCTGCGCGACCTGGGCACCCCGCTGCTGATCCACCAGCCGTCGTACAGCATGCTCAACCGCTGGATCGAGACCGACGGCCTGCTGGACGCGGCGCAGGAGGAGGGGTTCGGTGTCATCGGCTTCACGGCGCTCGCCCAGGGGCTGCTGACCAGCCGGTACCTGGACGGAATCCCGCAGGACTCGCGGGCCGCGCGGGGCACGTCGTTCGACGCCTCCTGGCTCACCGAGGACATGGTGCGCCGGCTGCGCGCCCTGAACGACGTCGCCGCCCGGCGCGGGCAGACGCTGGCCCAGCTCGCACTGGCCTGGGCGCTGCGCGACCGGCGGGTGACGTCGCTGGTCATCGGCGCCTCACGGGTGGAGCAGCTGGAGCAGAACGTGGCCGCGCTGGAGAACCTCGACTTCACCGACGAGGAGCTGGCCGAGATCGACACGTACGCGACCGACGGCGGCGTGGACCTGTGGCGCGAGGCCCGGCTCGGCAATCTCGGATGACCCGGGCCGGAATGTGACTCACATCACATAAACGCAAAGTGATACTTAAGACATAATTGGAGCAATTCGGACTGTGCTTCGCCCGCGACTGCAAGGAGCCGCTCACCGTATGGCGCACGGAGCCCATCGCAGCCCCCTTCTGCCTCCTCAGGCCGATCTCGAGCGCGCCCGCGACTGCGAGCAGTGTCTCGGCTGGGGAACCGTCGTCACCCGCGACGGGGACCACCAGCTGTGCCAGACCTGCCAGCGGTCCCCCGGTGACGGCGAGGGCTCCTCCCGCTTGCGCTCCTAGGGCCTCGTTCCGCGCGACGTACCGTGGAGACATGGCCCCTCCGCTTCCGGGTCCGCTCGCTCATCTGGCGCCGCTGCTCGGCCACTACGGCTACTGGGCCGTGGGAGCTGTGGTCTTCGTGGAGGACTTCGGGGTCCCCGCGCCCGGCGAGACGATTCTGCTCGCGGCCGGCGTGTATGCGGGCGCGGGACGGCTGAACATCATGGCCGTGGGCGTCATCGCGTTCGCCGCGGCCGTCCTCGGGGACAACATCGGCTATCTGATCGGACGGTCCGGCGGGCGGGCCTTCGTGCACCGGTGGGGCGGGTACGTGTTCCTCACCCCGAAGCGGTTCCAGGCCGCCGAGGAGTTCTTCGGCCGGCACGGCGGCAAGATCGTGACCGTGGCACGCTTCGTCGAGGGCCTGCGCCAGGCCAACGGCATCATCGCGGGCACCACCGGGATGCACTGGCTCCGCTTCCTCGCCTACAACGCGCTCGGCGCGGCCCTGTGGGTCGGCCTCTGGACCACTCTGGCCTACCTGGCGGGCCACCACATCGCGGCCGTCTACGACGAGATCAGGCACTACCAGCTCTACGTCGTCGCCGGCTTCGCCGTGCTGGTCGCCGCCCTCGTCGTCCGGCACGTCGTACGGCGGCGGCGCGAGCCCTGACCGCCCGCGCCGTCGCTCAGCCGCCCGCCCGGCCCCGCGCGTGAAGGTACTCCAGCGCGTCCTGCACCACGGTGCGCCGGTACCAGGACCGCCAGTCGGCCAGTTCACGGGCCAGCTCGTCGAGGGCGTCCTGCTGGCCCGGGGACAGCCATGCGCCGGGTTCCGCCCGGTGCAGGCAGATCACGCCGTTGCAGTCGCCGCCGTCCGTGATCATCGGGATGCCGTGCAGGGCGCGGCTGCCCGACGCGCGTGCCGCCCGGCCGGCGGCGTGGGACGCCAGGTCCGGCTCGGCCGCCACGTCCTCGACGGTCACCGCCCGGCGCGCCTCCCGGACGCACCCGCACACCGCGGGCGGTCCGAACACCTGGGAGAGGCAGTCGCGGTAGGCCGCGTCGAGCCCGTGATGGGCCTCCAGCACGAGTGCCCCGTCCTGCCCCGTGTCGGTCAGGTGGATCTCGGCCGCGTCGGCGTCCGCCAGCGTCACCGCCGCGTACACGGCCGCCCGCAGCACCTGCCGGCGGTCGCGCGGGTCGACGCGCTCCTCGAGCAGCAGCTCGGCCACGGGCGGCGGGGTGTGCCGGCGGCCCGGGAACCACTTCTCGTCGGTCAGCGGCGGCGGTGCACTGACCACCGCCGAGGCCAGCACCCGCAGCGGCACGTTGTGGTGCTGGGAGCCCGCCCTCAGCAGGGTGAAGGCGGCAGCCGGGCCGGGCAGGCCGTAGCGGGCGATCAGGATGCCCTGCGCGATGCCGATGATCCCGCTGGTGCGGGCCTTGGCGCGCAGCCCGAAGATCTCCTCGCTGCCGGTCTCGGCCGGCGGATACGGCTCCGGCGGCTCGGCCGGGTCCGTGGACCGGCCGCGCACGCTGGTGAGGGCGCCCTCCAGGCTGGGGCAGAGCCGGACACCCGGCAGGGGTGCCGTCGTGAGCACCCTGCACACCTGCGGGGTGGCCCCCGCGACCAGGACGGGTCCGGCGGCCCGGTGCCGGGTGCGCGCGTCCAGGGCGTCCACCAGGGCCCGGGTGCTCACGTGCCGCACGCCGGAGAAGTCCAGGACCAGGCGCTGCCCTCGCTCGTCGGCCCGTCTCAGGCCCAGGTCCAGCTCACGCCCGAACGCACCGGCGCCGTGGACGTCGAGCGTCCCCGACACCCGCAGCACCACCGCCTGGTCGGTGACCGGCTGCACGGTCACCGTGGGAACTCCCGACACGGGGCATCACCCGCGGCCTTCCCGGCTCGTACACGGCACTCCTCGGCCGGACCGCCGAGCCCGGCCTCGTCCTTCTTCACCTTGTTCCCTCATGTGGCGAAAAGGCAAGCAGAGGCGGCGGGCCTACGGCTGCCGCAGGTCGGGGCCGTCGGCGTCCTTCGGGCAGGAGCACGGCGGGTGGGCGGGCCGGGCCGTGGTGCGCGACGGCGTGCGCGACACGGCCGGCACGGGT
>NZ_JBLEBI010000083.1:0-27055 GCF_047340315.1 Streptomyces sp. AF1A | reverse complement strand
AGGGCCGGCGTCCCCACGTCCGTCGTGCGCAGCCGCACCAGCACCGCGAGGCTCTGGGCCGTGGCCCCCCACGGAACCGTGCACAGCGCGGAGGCGTGGGGGACCGTCCGCGGCGACGGCGCGTCGTCCGGGTCGGGCGAGTGCCAGGGGGCGACACAGACCAGCGTGTGCGGGCCGTCCGCGCGGGGACCCAGGGCCGTGCGCAGCTCGGCCACCGCCATGTCCCGCTGCCAGCCGCGTTCCGAGGTGAGCACCGCCCGCAGTTCCCGGCTCAGCCCCGCCCCGGCGTCCGCCTCGTCCGCGAGCAGCGCGCCGATCCGGCCGGCCACCTCCATCGCGGCGGCCAGCTGCGCGTCCGTCGGCCCCGGATCGCCGTCCAGCAGCCAGACGTAGCCGAGGACGACACCCCGATGGCGCACCGGCAGGCAGATCCGGCCGCGGTACACCCCGGCCTCCGGGCTCGACGGGATGCGCACCGGGCCGGTGGCGCGGGTGATGCCGAAGCCCTCGAACCAGGCGCGCACGGTCGCGGTGGAGCGCCGGGTCAGGATCGAGCGGGTGCGCACCGGGTCCAGGGCAGACGGATCCAGGTCGCCCTCGCTGTCGTACGCGCCGAAGGCGATCAGCTCGAAGTCGCGGTTCTCCAGGGTCGCCGGGACGCTCAGCAGCTCCGAGATCTCGTCGACCAGTTCCTGGTAGTCACCCTTGTAATCGGCCGCCACCCGGGCATTCTCCCGCATTTTCCGGCCCTCTTCATACATCTGTCTGAGATCTGGTGCGCGGATGCGTGACAGCTGTCCGTGGCCGACGATCGGAGACATCCTTAGGTTTCACGGTGGTTCTCCGTGCCGTACCCGAATGGTCGGGTGACGGCCGTCTAGGTGCTTGTCTGTGGAGGTGCCCCGTGCTGGGTCCCGTGATTCTCGCCGCGTCGCGCAGCGACCGGATGCGACGCCTGATCTCGGCGGCCCCGGTGACCAAGCAGGTCGTCGACCGCTTCATCCCCGGTGAGACCGTGGACGACATCGTGCCGATCATCAAGGATCTGACGGCCAAGGGCCTGGAGCTGACGATGGACGTCGTCGGCGAGGACATCACCACCCCCGAGCAGGCCGCCGCCGCCCGGGACGCCTACCTGCAGCTGGCCGACCGCCTCAAGGAGCTGCAGCTCGGCGAGAAGGTCGAGATGTCCGTCAAGCTCTCGATGTTCGGCCAGGCGCTCCACGGCGGCCACGAGCTGGCCCTCGCCAACGTCCGCCCGGTTGTCGAGGCCGCCGCCGCCATCGGGACGACCGTGACGCTGGACGCCGAGGACCACACCACCCTGGACTCGATGTTCGCCATCCACGAGGAGCTGCGGAAGGACTTCCCGCAGACCGGCTGCGTCATCCAGGCCTACCTCTTCCGCACCGAGGCCGACGCCCGCCGCCTCGCCGCGAGCGGCAGCCGGGTCCGCCTGGTCAAGGGCGCCTACAAGGAGCCGGCCGAGGTCGCCTACCAGCAGAAGCACGAGATCGACAAGGCCTACGTGCGCATCCTGAGGACGCTGATGGAGGGCGAGGGCTACCCGATGGTCGGCTCCCACGACCCGCGCCTGATCGCCATCGCCCAGGACCTGGCCCACAAGGCCGGTCGCAAGCCCGCCGAGTACGAGTTCCAGATGCTGTACGGCATCCGCAGCGACGAGCACCTGCGCCTGGCCGCCGAGGGCCACCGCATGCGCGTCTACACCGCTTACGGCACCGACTGGTACGGCTACTTCATGCGCCGTCTGGCGGAGAAGCCGGCCAACCTGCGCTTCTTCCTCCGCTCGATGGTCAGCAAGGGCTGAGCCCGAACACCCGCTCACGTACAAGGAGTTACGGATCTCATGGACGCTGTGACCCAGGTCCCCACCCCGGTGAACGAGCCGGTGCACGGCTACGCCCCCGGCTCGCCCGAGCGCGCCCGCCTGGAGGCCAAGCTCAAGGAGCTGGCCGAGAACCCGATCGACCTGCCGATGACGATCGGCGGCGAGAAGCGGATGGGCGGCGGCGAGCCGTTCCAGGTGGTGCAGCCGCACAACCACAAGGCCGTCATCGGCACCCTGCGCAACGCCACCCAGCAGGACGCGCAGGACGCCATCGACGCGGCCCTGGCTGCCGCGCCGGCCTGGCGCGCGATGTCCTTCGACGACCGCGCCGCGATCATCCTGCGCGCCGCCGAGCTGCTGTCCGGCCCGTGGCGCGAGACCATCGCCGCCTCCACCATGCTCGGCCAGTCGAAGACCGCCCAGCAGGCGGAGATCGACACCCCCTGCGAGCTGGTCGACTTCTGGCGCTTCAACGTCCACTACGCCCGCCAGATCCTCGCCGAGCAGCCCCCGGCGAACTCCCCGGGCGTGTGGAACCGCCTGGACCACCGCCCGCTGGAGGGCTTCGTCTACGCGATCACGCCGTTCAACTTCTCGGCCATCGCCGGGAACCTGCCCACCGCGCCCGCCCTCATGGGCAACGTGGTGGTCTGGAAGCCGTCGCCCACCCAGACCCACGCGGCCGTCCTGCTGATGCGGCTGCTGGAGGAGGCGGGCCTGCCCAAGGGCGTCATCAACCTCGTCACCGGCGACGGCATCGCGGTCTCCGAGGTCGCCCTGAACCACCGCGACCTGGCCGGCATCCACTTCACCGGCTCGACCAAGACCTTCCAGTACCTGTGGAAGACGGTCGGCAACAACATCGAGAAGTACCGCTCCTACCCGCGTCTGGTCGGCGAGACCGGCGGCAAGGACTTCCTGGTCGCCCACCCCAGCGCCGACCGCGCGGTGCTCAAGACGGCCCTCACCCGGGGCGCCTTCGAGTACCAGGGCCAGAAGTGCAGCGCCACCTCCCGCGCCTACATCCCGGCCTCGATCTGGAACTCGGGCTTCAAGGAGGAGTTCGCCGCCGAGGTGGACTACCTCACCATGGGTGACGTGACGGACCTGTCCAACTTCATGGGCGCCGTCATCGACGAGCGCGCGTTCGCCAAGAACAAGGCCGCGATCGACCGCGCCAAGCAGGACCCGACCTGCACCATCGTGGCGGGCGGCACCTACGACGACTCGGTCGGCTACTTCGTCCGCCCGACCGTCATCGAGTGCACCGACCCGGAGAACGAGGTCTTCACCACCGAGTACTTCGGCCCGATCCTCGCGGTGCACGTCTACGAGGACGACGCGTACGACGAGATGCTGACCCAGATGGAGTCGGTGTCCGACTACGCCCTCACCGGCTCGGTCATCGCCAACGACCGTGCGGCGGCGGCGTACACGATGGAGAAGCTGCGCTACGCGGCCGGCAACTTCTACATCAACGACAAGTCGACCGGCGCCGTCGTCGGCCAGCAGCCCTTCGGCGGCGGCCGCGCCTCCGGCACCAACGACAAGGCCGGCGCCCCGCAGAACCTGCTGCGCTGGACCCTGACCCGCGCCATCAAGGAGACGCTGGTCGCGCCGACCGACTACACCTACCCGCACATGGGCTGATCCTCGCCGAGGAGGAGCCCCCGAGCTACGGGCCGGGAAGCCTGACATCCGAGCAGGCTTCCCGGCCCGTTTCCAACTCCGGCCCGGCGCCCCCTTGCGCGGCTCCGCGATACTGGGCCCATGACCGTCCGCCTGCGCCTCGCGCACACCGCCGGGCTCGAACCCGCCGAACTCCGTGCCGCCCGCGCCCTGTTGGACGAGGCGTTCGACGACTTCTCCGACGAGGACTGGGACCACGGCCTCGGCGGCATGCACGTGCTGCTGCGCGACGACGACGGGCTCGCCGCGCACGGGTCCGTCGTGCAGCGCCGGATCCGGCACCGGGGGCGCTGGCTGCGCACCGGGTACGTCGAGGCCGTCGCCGTGCGCGCCGACGTACGGCGCACCGGGCTCGGCGGGCGGGTGATGGCCGAGCTGGAGCGGGTGATCGACCGCGCCTACGACCTCGGCGCGCTGGCCGCGAGCGAGGCCGGCGCCCCGCTGTACGCCGCCCGCGGCTGGCAGCACTGGGGCGGCCGGGTGCACGCCCTCTCGCCGGACGGCATCGTCCGGCTGCCGGAGGAGGAGGGGTACCTCTGGCTGCGGCCGGCGCTCGCCGGCGCGCCGGACCCCGGCCACGAGCTGGTCCTCGACTGGCGCGACGGAGACGTCGCCTGACGGAGGGCGAATCCCCAGGTCAGGGCCGGGTGAGCGGGTCTGCCGTCTCAGATAGTAGGAAGTCCGAGTAATTGTGCAGACAGACGCGGCCTGCTCCCTTAGCGTTGTAGAAGCCGAACGTCTCGCTCGACCAAGCGAAGGGCGGTCGTGAGCCGGGCCCTGTGCAGGCAACCCCTGCGGCCGGTGCTCCCCGCCCCCTCCGGCGTCTCGTTTCCCTCATCGCCGCCCGCCGGCTTGCCGAAGGAGTCGATTTTCCATGGCCGAGACGACCGTCCGCCGCCGAGTCCGCCACGTGTCCCGCATGAGCGAGGCCGACCGCAAGAACGCCGCCGCCGCCCTCCAGCGCGCCCTCGACCGCCGCGACAACGGCGGCGAGACCGGCCACTAGCCCCTGCCCGGCTGCTCCACCCTGACTGTCCGCATCCCGGACGGGGTGTGTCATCACCTGGGACGAGGAGTAGGGTGCCCGCATGTCTCGCAGCATCAATCTCGCAGTGATCCCCGGTGACGGCATCGGCCAGGAGGTCGTGGCCGAGGGTCTGAAGGTCCTCTCCGCCGTCCTGCCGCAGGATGTGAAGCTGGAGACGAAGGAGTACGACTTCGGTGCCCGGCGCTACCACGCCACCGGCGAGACCCTCACCGACGCCGACCTCGACGCGCTGAAGCAGCACGACGCCATCCTGCTCGGCGCGATCGGCGACCCGTCGGTGCCGTCCGGCGTCCTGGAGCGCGGCTTCCTGCTCAAGCTCCGCTTCGCCTTCGACCACCACGTCAACCTGCGTCCGTCGAAGCTGCTCCCCGGTGTCGCCACCCCGCTGGCCGGCCAGCCGGAGATCGACTTCGTCGTCGTCCGCGAGGGCACCGAGGGCCCCTACACGGGCAACGGCGGCACCATCCGCAAGGGCACCGAGCACGAGGTCGCCACCGAGGTGTCCGTCAACACCGCCTACGGCGTCGAGCGCGTGGTCCGCGACGCCTTCGCGCGCGCCCAGGCCCGCCCGCGCAAGAAGCTCACGCTGGTCCACAAGAACAACGTGCTGACCTTCGCCGGACACCTGTGGACGAACGTCTTCACCAAGGTGGCCAAGGAGTACCCCGAGGTCACCACCGACTACATCCACGTCGACGCGGCCACCATCTTCCTGGTCACCGACCCGGGCCGGTTCGACGTCATCGTCACCGACAACCTCTTCGGCGACATCATCACCGACCTCGCCGCGGCCGTCTCCGGCGGCATCGGCGTGGCCGCCTCCGGCAACATCAACCCCAGCCGCGAGTTCCCGTCCATGTTCGAGCCGGTCCACGGCTCGGCCCCGGACATCGCCGGACAGGGCAAGGCCGACCCCACCGCCACGGTCCTCTCCGTCGGCCTCCTGCTGCGCCACCTGGGTTACGACGCCGAGGCCGACCGCATCGACGCGGCGGTCGCCGCCGACCTCACCGAGCGCGCGGGCAAGCCTGCCCGCAGCACCTTTGAGATCGGCGACGCGCTCGCCTCCCGAGTAGCCGGCTGACCCGGCGCTCCATCCCGAGAAGCCGCCGGGTCGGACGACCGCCCGGCGGCTTCCGCATGTCCCCGCCGGGTGCCACCATCGACCCCTGGGCCGCATTCACCCCGATTCCTTCCGCCGCAGCCCCCGCGCGATAATCGAACGCGGAGCCGCGGTATGAGGGAAAGCTCGGACGTCCTAGCACCAGCCGGGAGGCCGGTGCGGGGCATGAGCGCGGCCCGTCACAACGACCGGTGAAGGACACATCACTCATGACGACGCCCACGATCGAGCTCAAGCCCTCCGCCAGCCCCCTCGCCGCCGCCGAGCGAGAGGCGATCCTGGCCAACCCCGGGTTCGGCCGCCACTTCACCGACCACATGGTGACGATCCGGTGGACCGAGGGGCGCGGCTGGCACGACGCCCAGCTGGTCCCGTACGGCCCGATCTCCCTCGACCCCTCCAGCCACGTCCTGCACTACGGCCAGGAGATCTTCGAGGGACTCAAGGCCTACCGGCAGCCCGACGGCTCGATCGCGCTGTTCCGCCCGGAGGCGAACGCCCGCCGCTTCCGCAACTCCGCCCGCCGCATGGCCATGGCCGAGCTGCCCGAGGAGCTGTTCATCGCCGCCCTGGACGCCCTGCTCGCCCAGGACGCCGACTGGGTCCCGCCGCACGGTGGTGAGGCGTCCCTCTACCTGCGCCCGTTCATGTTCGCCTCGGAGACCGGGCTCGGCGTGCACCCGGGGAACGAGTACCTGTTCATGCTGATCGCCTCCCCGTCCGGCGCCTACTTCGCCGGCGGCGTCAAGCCCGTCACCATCTGGGTCTCCGAGGACCACGTCCGGGCCGTCCCCGGCGGCACCGGCGACGCCAAGACCGGCGGCAACTACGCCGCGTCCCTGCTCCCGCAGGCGGAGGCGGCCGCGCACGGCTGCGACCAGGTCGTCTACCTCGACGCGGTCACCCGCACCAAGGTCGAGGAGAGCGGCAGCATGAACGTCGCCTTCGTCTACGGCGACCGGATCGTCACCCCGGCGCTGACCGGCTCGATCCTGGAGGGCATCACCCGCGACTCGCTGCTCCAGGTCGCCCGCGACCTCGGCTACACCGCCGAGGAGGGTGTCGTCACCCTGCAGCAGTGGCGCGAGGACGCCGCATCCGGCGCCCTCACCGAGGTCTTCGCCTGCGGCACCGCCGCCGTGGTCACCCCGATCGGCCACGTCAAGACCAAGACCGACGAGTGGACCCACGGCGACGGCACCCCCGGCGAGGTCACCCTCCGGCTGCGCGAGGCCCTGCTCGGCATCCAGCGCGGCCTGACGGAGGACACGCACGGCTGGATGCACAGGATCGGCTGACCCTCACCGTTTCCCGGCCGCTCCCCCTGTTCCGCCGCGACGGCGCGGCGGAACAGGGGAGCGGTTGGAGCGGGGAGCGAGTGGGTATCCACTCATCCCGCGGGGAGGCGTGTGCCCCGGTGCGCGTGGGGACAGGGGGGAGGCAGCGCAGGGTTGAACGCACGGTCACCGATACCTCGGGTGCGCTGGTTATGGCGCGCGTTACGCACCCCGCGCCGCCCGCAGAGCCTCACCGCGCTGCTGGCGCTGGCCGGCTGTGCCGCGTTGCTGCTGTGGCGGGCCGCCGGCATGGACGCCTACCAGGAGAACCTCTTCCTCAACCTGGGCACCGACCTCGTCGGCGTGGTCATCACCGTGTTCGTGATCGGCCCGCTGATCTCCCGCGCCCAGGAAGGCCGGGTCCGTGAGCACAGCCGGCTCGACTACGAGTGGTTCGCCTCCCAGGTGCACGGCGCGACGGCCTGCGTGAAGGTGCTGGACACCTTCTCCAACCTGTTCGGGCCGCAGTTCTCCGAGCGTCTCTTCCGCGGGGTCAGGGCGGCCACCGCGCACGGGTCGCGGGTGCAGATCCTGCTGCTGGACCCCGACTCGCTCGCCGTCATCCTGCGCGGCCGCGAACTGGGCGAGCAGAGCGCTGACATCCGCCGCGACATCATGCGCAACCTGCGCACCCTGGACCACTTCGCGCGCCGGCTGGACGACACCTCCCGCGCCCTGCTGGAGGTGCGCCTGTGCCAGACGTCCCCCGGTGTGACGCTCTACCGCTGGGACGAGCGCTGCCTGGTCTCCTTCCTCACGGTGGGCCGGCTGTCCGGCGAGGGCGTCCAGCTGGAGGTCGCCGTCCGCTCCCCGCTCGGCACCTTCGTGGAACAGCGTTTCGACGAGCTGTGGCGGCAGAGCCAGCCCATGGAGCACTTCACCCGTTTGCCGCTCACCCTGGTCGACGCCGCCGACGGCCGCCGCGAGTTCCGCTGCCCGTTCGTCTACGTCGAGGACCGCCTGTACGCGGCCGGCCCCGACCTGGTGTCGTACCTCGCCCGGCACCGCCTCGACCAACTCTCCGCCTACAGCGAGGTCTTCACCGTGCCGAGCGGGCACGAGCTGCTCGTGGTCGACGACGAAAGTCCCCTGCATGCGCTGCTCCTCCAGCACTTCGCGGAGAAGTACGATGCGTCCGCGGCCGCCTTCGTAGAGCTGCGACCGCCGGTCCCGATCACGGAATAGCGGACCCGGCACAGAATAGAGGCACTGGCACAGATGAGTTCAGCGCTCCACCCTGCTCCACACACGAAGCCCCGGTATCGCGCCTTTACCCCCCGTGACCTGGACGGACTCCTGGACCGGGTGTCACTGCCGCCCGCCGAGCGGCTCGCGCTGAAGGCCGTGTCGGCGGTCCTGCCCTTCCGTACGAACTCCTACGTGGTGGACGAACTGATCGACTGGTCGGCCGTCCCCGACGACCCCGTCTTCCGGCTGACCTTTCCGCAGAGCGGCATGCTGCCCGCGCACGAACTGCGCCGGATGGCGGACCTGCTGGCTCGCGACGCGCCCGCCGCGGAGGTCCGGCGGGCCGCGCACGAGATCCGGATGCGGCTCAACCCGCACCCCTCGGGCCAGCTCGACGCCAACGTCCCTGTGCACGAGGGCCGCCGCCTGACGGGGCTTCAGCACAAGTACCACGAGACGGTGCTGATCTTCCCGCGGCAGGGCCAGACCTGCCACGCCTACTGCACCTACTGCTTCCGCTGGCCGCAGTTCGTCGGCGAGTCCGAGCTGCGCATCGCCACCGACGACACCGCCGCCACCAGCGCCTATCTGCGCGCCCATCCGGAGGTGAGCAGCGTGCTCGTCACCGGCGGCGACCCGCTGGTCATGAGTACCGAGGTGCTGAGGCGCCATGTCGAGCCCCTCCTGGAGATCGACACCGTCCGCTCGGTCCGGATCGGCACCAAGTCGCTCGCCTTCTGGCCGTACCGCTTCCTGACCGACCGGGACGCCGACGATTTGCTGCGGCTCTTCGAGAAGGTCGTCGCCGGTGGCCGTCACCTCGCGCTCATGGCCCACTTCACCCACCCGCAGGAACTGCGCCCGCCGGTGGTGCGGGAGGCGATGCGCCGGGTACAGGACACCGGCGCCGTGATCCGCTGCCAGGGGCCGCTGGTCGCCGGGATCAACGACAGCGCCGAGGCGTGGGCGGAGCTGTGGGAGGAGACGACCGCGCTGGGGGCGGTGCCGTACTACCAGTTCGTGGAGCGGGACACCGGCCCGCAGGGCTACTTCGGGGTGCCGCTGGCCCGCGGCCACGCGATCTTCCGTGACGCCTACGCCCGCGTCTCCGGACTCGCCCGCACGGTGCGCGGACCGGTGATGTCGGCGATGCCGGGCAAGGTCTGCGTGGATGGCGTCGCCGAGGTGGCGGGCGAGAAGGTCTTCGTCCTCCACCTCATCCAGGCCCGCGACCCCGAGTTGGTGGACCGGCCGTTCTTCGCCGCGTACGACGAGGGTGCGACCTGGTTCACCGACCTGAAGCCGGCGTTCGGTGCGGCCCGCTTCCTGCCGGGCCTGGAGGCCGGGTGACGGCCCGGACCTGCTGAGACCTGCCTGAGCGCTCCGCGGGAAGTGCCGCGACGTGCCCTCGGCATGGCTGGACTCCTTACGACTACCGCCGGTTTGATTTGAGTGACGTTCATGTCACCTGAGGCCGATCCCCGGCCGATGCTTCTGGTACCAGGCGCTCTGTGTTTAGAGTGGTGCTCTAAACACTGGATGGCAAGGAGGTGCCGCGTCGTGAGACTGACTCCCACGGAACGTGACCGGCTGCTGCTCTTCGGGGCCGCCGAGCTGGCCCGGGCCCGCCGGGCGCGCGGACTCCGGCTGAATGTGCCGGAGGCGACCGCGCTGATCGCGGACACCGTCTGTGAGGCCGCCCGGGACGGCAGGCGCCTCGCGGAGGCCATCGAGGCGGCCCGGTCGGTGCTCGGCCCCGAGGACGTGCTGCCGGGCGTCGCCGACGTGGTCACCGAGGTGATGGTCGAGGCGGTCTTCGACGACGGCTCCCGCCTCGCGGTGGTCTCCGACCCCATCGGCGGCGGCCTCGGCGAGAACGCCCCGGGCGCGCTGCTTCCCGGACCCGGACACGCCGACCCCGAACCGGCCGTCCGGCTCACGGTCACCAACACCGCGACCGTGCCGGTCTCCGTCACCTCCCACTTCCACTTCTTCGAGGCCAACCCGCGCCTCGACTTCGACCGCGCACAGGCCTACGGCATGCGGCTCGCCGTGCCCGCCGGGTCCTCGGTCCGGTTCGGGCCGGGGCAGAGCGAGGAGGTCGGGCTGGTGCCGATCGGCGGCGCGCGGGTGGCGATCGGCTTCGCCGGCCTCGTCGACGGGCCCCTGGACGCGCCCGGCGCGAAGCAGGAGGCCCTGCGGCGCGCCGCCGCCTGCGGATACCTCGGGGTCAGCGAGGCCGCCACACCGGAAGGAGGCGAGGGGCGATGAGCCGCTCGAAGGGACGAGAGGTGAGCCGGGCGGTCCACGTCGACCCGCACGCCTACGCGGCAACCCACGGCCCCCGGGCCGGCGACCGGGTGCGGCTCGGCGACTCGGGCCTGACCGTCCGCGTGGAGTCCGACTCCCAGCGCCACGGCGACGAGTTCCTGGCCGGCTTCGGCAAGACCGCCCGGGACGGGCTGCACCTGAAGGCCGCCGCCGTGCGCGCCACCTGCGACGTCGTGATCAGCAACGTCGTCGTGATCGACGCGGTGCAGGGGATCAGGAAGGTCTCCATCGGCATCCGGGAGGGACGCATCTGCGCGATCGGGCGGGCCGGCAACCCCGACACCCTGGACGGGGTCGACGTCGTGGTAGGCACGGGCACGTCGATCGTCTCCGGCGAGGGCCTGATCGCCACCGCCGGCGCCGTCGACACCCATGTCCACCTGCTGTCGCCGCGCATCATGGAGGCCTCGCTCGCCTCCGGCGTGACCACGATCATCGGGCAGGAGTTCGGTCCGGTGTGGGGCGTCGGCGTCAACTCCCCGTGGGCGCTGCGCCACGCCTTCGGCGCCTTCGACGCCTGGCCGGTCAACATCGGTTTCCTGGCCCGGGGTTCGTCGTCCCACGGCGCCCCCCTGGTCGAGGCCCTCGCCGAGGGCGGGGCGAGCGGCCTCAAGGTGCACGAGGACATGGGCGCCCACACGCGCGCCCTGGACACCGCGCTGCGCGTCGCCGAGGAGCACGACGTCCAGGTCGCCCTGCACAGCGACGGGCTGAACGAGTGCCTGTCGGTCGAGGACACCCTGCGGGTGCTCGAGGGCCGCACCATCCACGCCTTCCACATCGAGGGCTGCGGCGGCGGGCACGTGCCCAACGTGCTGAAGATGGCCGGCGTGCCGAACGTCATCGGCTCCTCCACCAACCCCACTCTGCCCTTCGGCCGGGACGCGGTCGCCGAGCACTACGGCATGATCGTCTCCGTCCACGACCTCAAGCCCGACCTGCCCGGCGACGCCGCCATGGCCCGCGACCGCATCCGCGCGGGCACGATGGGCGCCGAGGACGTGCTGCACGACCTGGGCGCGATCGGCATCACCTCCTCCGACGCCCAGGGCATGGGCCGGGCCGGTGAGACGGTCCGCCGCACGTTCGCCATGGCCGGCAAGATGAAGGCCGAACTGGGCCCGCTGGAGGGCGACGGCGAGGGCGACGACAACGCCCGCGTCCTGCGCTACATGGCGAAACTGACCATCAACCCGGCCATCGCGCACGGGCTCGCGCACGAGGTCGGCTCGATCGAGGTGGGCAAGCTCGCCGACATCGTGCTGTGGCGCCCCGAGTACTTCGGCGCCAAGCCGCAGCTCGTCCTCAAGGCCGGCTTCCCGGCGTACGGCGTCGTCGGCGACCCCAACGCGGCCACCGACACCTGCGAACCCCTGGTCCTCGGGCCCCAGTTCGGCTCGTACGGCGCCACGGCCGCCGACCTCTCCGTGGCGTTCGTCGCCCAGGCCGCCGCCGACCAGGGCAACGACACCATGCCGACCCGCAGGAGAAGGGTCGCCGTGCGCGGCACCCGCGGGATCGGCCCCACCGACCTGCGGCTCAACGCCCGCATCGGCGCGGTCGACGTCGACCGGCGCACCGGTCTGGTCACCCTCGACGGCGACCCGCTGCGCTCCGAGCCCGCCGAGTCCGTCTCCCTCAACCGCCTCTACTTCCTGTAAGGATCCGGAAACCCCCATGAGCACTCCCGCCGCCGACGGCTTCCGCATGCCCGCCGAGTGGACGCCCCACGAGCGCACCTGGATGGCGTGGCCGGGCCCCAACCCGACCTTCGACGACCCCGACGGCCTCGCCGCCGCCCGCCGCGCCTGGGCGTCGGTCGCCCGCGCGGTCCGCCGCTTCGAGCCGGTGACGGTGGTGTGCGGCCCCGGCCAGTCGGCGCAGGCGCGGGCGCTGCTCGGCCCGGACGTCGACACCGTCGAGCGGGACCTCGACGACGCGTGGATGCGGGACATCGGCCCCACCTTCCTCACCAACGGCAAGGGCGAACTGGCGGCCGTGGACTGGACGTTCAACGGCTGGGGCGCCCAGGCCTGGGCCCGCTGGGAACACGACGCGAAGATCGGCGCGTACGTGAGCGACCTGGCCGGGGCGAGGACCTACGCCTCGAAGCTGGTCAACGAGGGCGGCGCGATCCACGTCGACGGCGAGGGCACGGTCCTGCTGACGGAGACGGTCCAGCTGGGCCCCGAGCGCAACCCGCACTGGTCGAGACAGGAGGTCGAGGCGGAGATCCACGCCCACCTCGGCACACGCAAGGCGATCTGGCTGCCGCGCGGCCTGACCGGCGACTACCCGCCCCACGGTTACGGCACCCTGGGCCACGTCGACATCGTCGCCGCGTTCGCCCGCCCCGGTGTCGTCGTCGCCCACCACCAGCCGGACCCGGCCCACCCGGACCACGAGGTCACCCAGGAGGTCGTCGGCATCCTGAAGGCGGCGACCGACGCCCGCGGCCGCCGCCTGGAGGTCGTGGAGGTGCCGGCGCCGACCGTGCTGGAGGCCGACGGCCACTGGGCCGACTACTCCTACATCAACCACTACCTGTGCAACGGCGGCCTGGTGCTGTGCGGCTTCGACGACCCGCGCGACGAGACCGCCGCCTCCCTCTTCCGCCGCCTGTTCCCCGAGCGGACGGTGACCCTGGTGGACGCGCGTACGATCTTTGCCGGGGGTGGCGGCATCCACTGCATCACGCAGCAGCAGCCGAAGGCATGAGAGCGCAGGAGACAGGGATGGCCGGTGCGGCACGGGCGCGGCGGAACGCCCCGCCCCGCGAGGACGTCCTGGCCGCCGCCATGAACATGATCGCCGAGCGCGGTCTGGAGAAGCTCACCATGGCGGCGCTCGGCCGCGAGGTCGGCATGAGCAGCGGCCACCTGCTGTACTACTTCCACTCCAAGGACGAACTGCTGCTGCAGACCCTGGAGTGGAGCGAGGGGCGGCTCGGCGCCGAGCGCGGCCGGCTGCTCACCCGGGCCGAACCGGCCCGCGAGCGGCTGGCCGCCTACGTCGACCTGTACGTCCCCGACGGCCACCGGGACCCGCACTGGACGCTGTGGCTGGAGGTCTGGAACCGCTCGCAGAACGCGGACGAGGGAGCGCGTGCCCGGCAGGCGGCGATCGAGGGGGCCTGGCACCGCGACCTGGTCGCGCTGATCGCCGAGGGGATCTCGCGGGGGGAGTTCCGTACGGTGGACGCGGACCGCTTCGCGGCCAGGCTGCGGGCGCTGCTCGACGGGTTCTCCATCCACGTGGCGATCGGGCTGCGCGGCACCGGCCGGGACCAAGTGCTGGCCCACGTGCGTGACTTCATCGCCGACTCCCTCCTGCGGCCGACCGGGTAGCGGAATCGTTCGCTCCGGTGCCGGGCAGGTAACGGCGGCCCTGTCCAAGCAGACCGCGACCCTGGCCCCTTCACCGCGCTGATCGTGTTCGCCTGCCTCCAGCCGCTCGCCGGGCGCCTGTCCGACCCGGATCGGCCGCCGCCCGCTGCAGATCACCTTCGCGGTCGGCTCCACCGTCCTGACCGTGCCGATCTCCGGCTTCTTCCGGTACGTGGCGGGTCGTGGTGCCGTGTCCCTCGTGGTGTACGTCACGACGCGGGACACGAAGGGCCTGGATCTGGCCGGGTCGAGGGCGGCCGAGGGCTCCGGGGAGTTCACGCCGGCGACCGCATCCTGAGACGGTCCGCGGACCGGGGGCGGTGCTGTGCCAGACTGCCCCCGTGCTCTCGTTCGCCATGATGATTGGCAGCAGGCGCGCCGGTCCGCAGTGACCACCTCGTACGACCAGGTGCGGGTGGCCATCGTCGTCCTCGACCCGCGCGCAGACCTCTCGCACCCGCGAGGGGTTTTTTCGTTTTCCGGCCCACCGTCAGCCGGGGCAACGGAGCGCGAGGGACCATTGGGGGGACGGTGGAGCCGGTCATTCCGGTAAGCCCGAAGATCCACAACAGGAGCCTTGAGACCATGACCGAGACGGCAACCAGCGAGCTCGACGACTCGTTCCACGTCTTCGACACCACGCTGCGCGACGGCGCGCAGCGAGAGGGCATCAACCTCACCGTCGCGGACAAGCTCGCCATCGCCCGGTACCTGGACGAGTTCGGCGTGGGCTTCATCGAGGGCGGCTGGCCGGGCGCGAACCCCCGGGACACCGAGTTCTTCGCCCGGGCCCAGGCGGAGATCGAGTTCCGGCACGCCCAGCTGGTCGCGTTCGGCGCCACGCGTCGCGCCGGCGCCAAGGCCGCGGAAGACCCGCAGGTCAGGGCCCTGGTCGAGTCCGGTGCGCCGGTGATCACCCTGGTCGCCAAGTCGCACGACCGGCACGTGGAACTGGCGCTGCGCACCACGCTCGAGGAGAACCTGGAGATGGTCCGCGACACCGTGTCGTACCTGCGCGAGCAGGGCCGCCGGGTCTTCGTCGACTGCGAGCACTTCTTCGACGGCTACCGGGCCGACCCCGAGTACGCGAAGGCCGTCGTGCGCACCGCCTCCGAGGCGGGCGCGGACGTCGTCATCCTCTGCGACACCAACGGCGGCATGCTCCCCGCCCAGGTCCACGCCGTGGTCTCCACCGTCCTCGCCGACACCGGCGCCCGGCTCGGCATCCACGCCCAGGACGACACCGGCTGCGCGGTCGCCAACACCCTGGCCGCCGTCGACGCGGGCGCCACGCACGTCCAGTGCACCGCCAACGGCTACGGCGAGCGCGTCGGCAACGCCAACCTCTTCCCGGTCGTCGCGGCCCTGGAGCTGAAGTACGGCAAGAAGGTGCTGCCCGAGGGCCGGCTGCGCGAGACCACCCGGATCTCGCACGCCATCGCCGAGGTCGTCAACCTGACCCCCTCCACCCACCAGCCGTACGTGGGCCTCTCCGCCTTCGCGCACAAGGCCGGCCTGCACGCCTCCGCGATCAAGGTCGACCCGGACCTCTACCAGCACATCGATCCGGAGCTGGTCGGCAACACCATGCGCATGCTGGTCTCCGACATGGCGGGCCGCGCCTCGGTCGAGCTCAAGGGCAAGGAGCTCGGCGTCGACCTCGGCGGGGACCGCGAGCTGGTGGGCCGCGTGGTCGAGCGCGTCAAGGAACGCGAGCTGAGGGGCTACACCTACGAGGCCGCCGACGCCTCCTTCGAGCTGTTGCTGCGCGCCGAGGTCGAGGGCAGGCCGCTGAAGTACTTCGAGGTGGAGTCCTGGCGGGCCATCGTCGAGGACCGCCCCGACGGCACCCACGCCAACGAGGCCACGGTCAAGCTGTGGGCCAAGAGCGAGCGGATCGTCGCCACCGCCGAGGGCAACGGCCCGGTCAACGCCCTCGACCGCGCCCTGCGCGTCGCCCTGGAGAAGATCTACCCGCAGCTCGCCAAGCTGGAGCTGGTCGACTACAAGGTCCGCATCCTGGAGGGGAAGCACGGCACCTCGTCCACCACCCGCGTCCTGATCTCCACCTCGGACGGCTCCGGCGAGTGGTCCACGGTCGGCGTGGCGGACAACGTCATCGCAGCCTCCTGGCAGGCCCTGGAGGACGCGTACACGTACGGCCTGCTCCGGGCGGGCGCGGAACCGGCGCAGTAGCTCCGCCGGTTCGACAGGGGGCCGTGCGCCCGCGGGGGCCCGTGCGAGGGCGCGGGGCCCGCCGCCCCGTGCCCCCTGTCAGGGCGCGCGCCAGATGTTGTCGAAGGCCGCGTTCTCGATGCGCCGCCGCTCGCGCACCGCGTCCAGTTCCGTCACCGCGTCGCCGACCGCCACCAGGACGGTGACGACCGTCTCGTCGCCGACCTCCTCCTCGGGCGGCCGCTCGCCCCGGATGCCGAGGGTGGCGGCGAGCCCGGCGAGCACCGGCTCGCGCGACCACCAGCGGTCGGCGGCGTGCCGCCGGGCGGGGGTGTCGGCCGCCGCGGCCCTGTCCCCGCGGTGCGGCCGGCGGTGCCGCTTCCCGGACAGCTGCCCCTCGGCGTCCAGCGCGTCGCGGTAGGCCGCGGCCAGCCCCTCCCCGCGGCGCCACAGCCAGTCGTCGACCGACTCGTACGGCTCCTTCCGCAGGAGCGCCGCCCCGGCCTCGTCCAGCATCCGGTCACCCGTGGTCAGCGTCGGCGCGGGCACGATGCGGTCGCCGTCCAGGGTGAGGGCGCGGACGCCGAGCAGGTCGACGAGTTCGGCCCCGGCGAGGGCCAGCGACAGGTCGCCCTGCTCGACGGGGTACTCGGCGGGGACGTCGAGGCTGACGAGGAACAGATCCTGCGGTGTGGTCATACCCCTACCATGTGCCGTGCCGCGCCGAAGCGCAGCACGGCACACGCACCTGCGGGGGACGCTGCCCCGGGCGGGCGTCCTACCGCAGCTTCCACTTCTGGTTCGCGGCTCCCGTGCACGACCAGATCTGGGCCCGGGCGCCGTTGGCCGAGGAGTTGTCCGTGACGTCGAGGCACTTGTTCGCGGTGAGGTTCACGACGTCCCCGGTGGAGGCGTTGTACGACCACTGCTGGGCGCCGGTGCCGTTGCAGTCGTAGAGCTGCACCTTGGCCCCGTTCGCCGTCGAGCCCGAGGTCACGTCCAGGCACTTGCCGAGCGCCCGGACGGACCCGTCGGCCATCACGGTCCACTGCTGGGCGCCGGTGCCGTTGCAGTCGTAGAGCTGCACGGCGGTGCCGTTGGCGCTCGAACCGCCCGCCACGTCCAGGCACTTGCCGGCCAGGCCGACGAAGGAGCCGGTCGTGGCGCCGCCGCCGGACTGGGTGCCGGACCAGGTGAAGGTGGCCGAGGTCCGGCCGGGCAGCGCGTAGGTGGCGTGCTCGGAGCCCCAGTCGATGGTGACCGTCTGCGCCGAGGAGGAGCCGTTGTAGGCGATGAGCGCCTTGCTGCCGTCCGGGTTGCGCCACGCCACGTTCGGCACCGTGGTGGACGCCGTGGAGGCGATCCGCTGGGCACCGGGCCGGACGAACTTCGTCAGCTGGCCCATGTCGTAGTACTCGACCGTGTAGTCGACCGTGCCGCTCGCGCCGTCGCCGTTGTGCACGGTGACCAGCCCGGTGCAGGTGCCGCAACCGCCGTTGTGCGGGCCCATGTTCTGGTCCACGGCGAGCGACCACTTCGTCACCGACTTCGCCCAGTTGCGGGTGTAGTCGATGATGTTGGACATGTCCTCGCGCTGCTGGTCGGCGATCCAGGTGCCGCCGGAGTGTTCGGTGCCGAAGGCGTCCAGCGAGGGGTACTTGGTGTGGACGGCGGTCTGCTCGCCGACGTCGCCGCCGTAGCCGTGCCAGGCGATCCCGCCGAAGTTGGGGTGGTTGCGGATCGCCGGGTCGTCCACGGACAAGGCGGCGTAGGCGTCGTAGGTGTCCCAGTTCCAGTCGTGCGCGAGGACCTTGGTGCTCAGGCCCGCCTGCTGCAACTGCGGCAGCAGGTCGTTCTTGAGGAAGTAGGCGATCCCGCTTGCGTTCCAGCTCATCGACGGGTAGCCGGAACAGCAGGTCGGCTCGTTCTGCGGGGTCACGTACGACACGTCGACGCCCTGGTCCCGGTACGCCTGGAGGTACTTCACGAAGTACGCGGCGTACGCGCCGTAGTCCTCGGCCTTGAGCCAGCCGCCGTTGAGCGAGCCGCTGTCCTTCATCCAGGCCGGCGCGGTCCACGGCGAGGCCATCACCGTCAGGGACGGGTTGAGCTGGAGCGCCTGCCGGGTGAGCGGCACGACGTCCGCGAGGTCGTGCGCGATCGAGAACGTCGACAGCGAGGGGTCCGTCTGCCCGGACGGCACGTCGTCGTACGTGTAGCCGTACCGGGCGAGGTCCGAGGCGCCCATCGGGTTGCGCAGGAACGACAGCCCGATGCCGTCCGTCGGCGAGAACAGCTTGCGCATGGTCGCGTCCCGGGTCGCCTGGGACAGCGCGCCGCTGCTGTTCATCAGCCAGGCCGCGGTGTCCGTGAAGGACGCGCCGCCGCCGGTGAAGGTCTGGTAGCGGGTGTTCTCGTCCACGGTGATGCGGGTGCCGGAACCGCCCGTCCCGGACTGGAACGCGAACGGCGCCTGCGCCTGCAGTCCGCGCACGACGTGGCGTCCGGCGGAGTCGTCGGTGGTGGTGAGCCAGGCCGTGACCTGCTCACCGGCCGCGTGTGCGGGGGGTACGGCGGCGGTGAAGCCGGCGCTGGAGAGCAGTCCGGCCAGCAGCAGCCGGACTGTGCGGGGGGTTCTCCTCATGGTGCGTCGCCCTTCCTCTCGGGTCGACAGAGCCGGGTGGGGAAAGCTGACGTGCCGTCTTGACGGGTTTGTGGCCCCTTAGTTAACTCACGGCATGATCTAAGCCATGAGTGAACCATGAGAGCCGAGGGAAGGTCCATGCCAAGAACCGCCCTGCTCGTCTCCGGGGCTCTGCTCGCCGCCCTGTTGCCCGTGTCCGCCGCGGCTCACGCCGCCGACGACCCCGCGCCCACCCCTGTCGACCGCTTCGAGGGCGAGGTCCCCTTCGCCTCCCAGCCCGCCGACGGCATCTTCACCTGGGGGAGCGACGCCGACGACCCGCCCGCCCTCCGCCTCACCGACCGGTCCGACGCCCCCGAGGGCGCCAAGGTCCTCACCGGCGGCTACGACATCAGCGGCTACGGCGGGTTCACCCACGACTTCGCCGCCGACCAGCCCGCCCACGACTGGTCCGCCCACAAGGGCATCCGCTTCTGGTGGGACGGCCGGAACAACGGCACGAGGATCGCGTTCGAGATCAAGGACGGCGGCGCGAACGGCGAGGCCTCCGAACTGTGGACGACCTCCTTCACCGACGACTTCACCGGCTGGAAGCAGATCGAGATCCCCTTCACCGACTTCGCCTACCGTACCGACTACCAGCCCGTCGGCGGCATCGACCACGTCCTCGGCCTCACACAGATGTGGGGCTACGCCGTCACGCTCCCCGTGGGCGTGAAGGGCGACTTCGCCATGGACGACGTGGAGTTGTACGGCCGCGCCGACCAGTCGCTGTCCGCCTCCGTCAGCACCGACGCCCCCGTGTACCCGGTCCGGGAGGGCGGCACCGCCAAGGTGAGGGTCACGCTGGCCACGACCGGCGGCCGGCCCGTCGACGACCCGGTGACGGTCACCTACCGGACCGGGGGCGGGACCGCCACCGCCGGCCAGGACTACACCCCGGTCTCCGGCACCCTGACCTTCCCGGCCGGCACCGCCTCGGGTGCCGTCCGGACCATCGAGGTGCGCACCCGCAGGGACAGGGCGGCCGAGCCCGCCGAGACCGTCCCGCTCGATCTCGCGGTCACCGGCGCCAAGGCGCCCGCGGAGACCCCGCAGGTGGTCGTCGACGCGCACGGACTGCCGTACCTGGACCCGAAGGTGCCGGTCGCGAAGCGGGTGGCGGACCTGCTCTCCCGCATGTCCCTGGAGGAGAAGGCCGGCCAGATGACGCAGGCCGAGCGCGGGGCCGTCGGGAACGGGGCCGACGTCGCGGCCCACGACCTCGGCTCGCTGCTGTCCGGCGGCGGCTCGACGCCCACGCCCAACACCCCGCAGGCCTGGTCGGCGATGATCGACGCCTTCCAGCTGCGGACCCGGGCGACGCGCCTGCAGATCCCGCTGATCTACGGCGTCGACGCGGTGCACGGCCACAACAACCTCTACGGCGCCACGATCATGCCGCACAACATCGGCCTGGGAGCGACCAGGGACCCCGAACTCGCCTACGCGACGGGCTCGGTGACCGCCGCCGAGGTGCGCGCCACCGGCGTCCCGTGGGACTTCGCGCCCTGCCTGTGCGTCAGCCGCGACGAGCGCTGGGGCCGCTCCTACGAGTCGTTCGGCGAGGACCCGGCCCTCGTGCAGTCCATGGAGACCGTCATCCAGGGCCTGCAGGGACGGGCGGACGGCCGCGACCTGAGCCGCGACGACAAGGTCCTGGCCACGGCCAAGCACTTCGTCGGCGACGGCGGCACCGCCTACGGCTCCTCCACCACCGGCACCTACACCACCGACCAGGGCGTCACCACGGTCACCCGGCGGCAGCTGGAGGACATCCACCTCGCCCCGTACCGGACGGCCGTCCGGCGCGGCATCGGCGCGGTCATGCCGTCGTACTCCTCGCTCGACATCGTCGGCGACGGCAAGGGCGCGGTGAAGATGCACGCCCGCGGCGACATGATCAACGGCGTGCTCAAGGACCGGATGGGCTTCGACGGCTTCGTCATCAGCGACTGGAACGCCATCGACCAGCTCCCCGGCGACTACGCGACCCGCGTCCGCACGGCGGTGAACGCGGGCGTCGACATGATGATGGTGCCCTACGGCTACAAGGACTTCGCCGGCACGCTCGTCGACGAGGTGAGGGCGGGCCGGATCAGCGAGTCCCGGATCGACGACGCCGTCTCCCGCATCCTCACCCAGAAGTTCCGGCTCGGCCTGTTCGAGCACCCCTACGCCGACACCAGGGGTGCCGCCGCCATCGGCTCCCCGGCCCACCGCGCGGTCGCCCGCCGGGCGGCGGCCGAGTCGCAGGTGCTGCTGAAGAACGCCGGCGGGCTGCTGCCGCTGAAGAAGAGCGAGAAGGTGTACGTCGCCGGGTCCAACGCCGACGACATCGGCAACCAGACCGGCGGCTGGACCCTGACCTGGCAGGGCGCCTCCGGGAACACCGTCCCCGGCACCACCGTCCTGCAGGGCATGCGCCGGGCCGGCGGGCGCGTCACCTACTCCGAGGACGCCTCCGCCCCGACGGGCGGCTACGACGTCGGCGTGGTCGTCGTCGGGGAGACCCCGTTCGCCGAGGGCGTCGGCGACGTGGGCAACGGCCACGACCTGCGGCTGTCCGCGGCCGACCAGGCGGCCGTCGACAAGGTGTGCGCGGCCATGAAGTGCGCGGTGCTGATCGTCTCCGGCCGCCCCCAGCTCATCGGCGACCGGCTCGGGAAGATCGACGCCCTGGTGGCCTCCTGGCTGCCCGGCACCGAGGGCGAGGGCGTCGCCGACGTCCTGTACGGCAAGCGCCCCTTCACCGGGCAGCTCCCCGTCACCTGGCCGAAGTCCGAGTCGCAACTGCCGGTCAACGTCGGCGACGCGTCGTACGACCCGCAGTTCCCCTACGGCTGGGGTCTGACCACCCTGACGAAGGCGCCGCACGGCGATGCCGCCACGCTCAGGGCGCTGCGGGCGCGGGCGACGGCGGCCGAGCGGACCCGGGACGCCCGCGCCGGACGCGCGCTGGTGACCAGGGCCCGCCTGCTGGTCCAGCAGAAGACGGGCGGGCAGATCACGCAGGCGGTGGCAAAGCCCTTCGCCGACGCCGACCATCTGCTGCTGACCGGACGGTACGGAAAGGCGGTGGAGAAGCTGGCGGAGGCCTACCGGGCGGCGTGATCACCGCGAGCGACTGAATGGCCGGAATAACCGGAATAACCGGAATGACCGAATACGGGAGGCTTCGGGTAGCTTCGAAACATGAAGGCCGTCGCACGGACCCGAAGCCTCCCCGCACTGGTGCTGGCCGTCCTCGCCCTGGTCCTGGGGACCGCGCTCGCACCCGTGGCGAGCGCGGACACCGGCATCTCCACCGTGGCCCAGGCCCTGCGCACGACCCCCGTCTACGTCGACCCCGCGGCCTCCGGGCAGCTGTCGCGGGCGGACGCCGACGCGCTGGCCAAACGGATCAAGAACGCGGACAAACCGCTGTTCATCGCCGTGCTCCCGGCTAGCTACCCGACCCAGCGGCTGTTCGCCGACCTGCGCGCCGCGACCGGCATCACCGGCCTGTACGGCGTCCGCCTCGGTGACCGCTTCGACGCCCGGGCCGACGCCTCCGTCATGTCGCCGACGGCCCGGCAGAACCTGGTGAGCAGCGTCCAGGGCGAGGACGCCCGCACCCAGCTGACCGACTTCACCAACCGCGCCCTGCCCACCATGCGCGGTCATGCCCCGAAGAGCTGGGGCGTGGGCGACTCGGGCGGCGGGGGGTCGAGCACGGGCCTGATCGTGGTCGCCGCGCTGCTGGTCGCGGGCGGCGCCGGCGCCTACGCGCTGGTCCGCCGGGGCCGCCGTCGCCGCGACGAGGAGCAGCGGGCCGCCATGGACCGCCTGCGGGTGGTCGTGGACGAGGACATCACCGCCTTCGGGGAGGAGCTGGACCGGCTGGACTTCCACCCGGCGGAGCCCGGCGCCGACGACGCCATGCGCGCCGACTACGAGCGCGCCCTGGACGCCTACGAGACCGCCAAGCAGCGCATGGCCGAGGCGACGAGGCCGCAGGACGTCCGCGCCGTCACCCAGGCCCTGGAGGACGGCCGCTTCTCCCTCGCCCAGCTCGCCGCCCGGCGCGAGGGCCGCCCGCTGCCCGAACGGCGCCCGCCCTGCTTCTTCGACCCGCGCCACGGCCCCTCGGTCGCCGACGCCCCCTGGACCCCGCCCGGCGGCGCCCCGCGCGAGGTCCCGGTCTGCGCCGCCGACGCCACCCGGCTGGCCGACGGCCGCGATCCGGTGGTCCGCGAGGTCGACACGGACTACGGCCGCCGGCCCTACTGGGACGCGGGCCCCGCCTACGGCCCCTGGGCGGGCGGCTACTTCGGCGGCGGCATCCTGCCCGGCCTCCTCGTCGGCACCCTGCTGGGCAACATGATGGCCACCCCCTCCTACGCGGCCGACTACGGCAACGGCTACGGCGACTTCACCGGCTACGACGGCGACTTCGGCGGCGGACACGAGGGCGGTGACGTCTCCGGCACGGACTTCGACCCGAGCGACTTCGGCGGCGGCTTCGGCGACGGGGGAGACTTCGGCGGCGGGGACTTCGGCGGTGGGGACGGGGGAGACTTCGGCGGGGGCTTCGGCAACTGAGGCACGCGGCCGGGGCGGCCGGTCAGTCCCGCGCCGCGGGTACGTCCATGGTGCCGAGCCGCTCCGTGACGGCCGCCGCCAGGCTGAGCACCCCGCGCTCCGTCTCGCCGAGCGCGTCCGGCGCGGCCCCGGCGCCCGTCCGGGCTGCGCCCGCGCCCCAGCACCCGCATGGCCGTGGGCACGGCGCTGTCGGTGGCCGCCGCCTGGTGGGTGCTTCCGGTCCGGCGCCCTGAACAGGCGCGTGCCCGCCCTCCCGTATCCGGGACGGCGGGCACGTTCGCGTCGCGGGCGCCGCGCCTGCGGCGCGACCGCCGGGGGCTCACGCGTTCTTGATCGCGGAGATGTCGAAGACCAGCTTGATCTTGTCGGAGACGAGGACACCACCGGTCTCCAGCGCCGCGTTCCAGGTCAGGCCCCACTCCGAGCGCAGGAGTTCGGCCCGGCCCTCGAAGCCCACGCGCTCGTTGCCGAACGGGTCCTTGGCGACGCCGTTGAACTCGAGGTCGATGGTGATCGGCTTGGTGACACCGAGGAGGGAGAGGTCACCGGTGATCCGGTAGTCGTTGCCGCCGAGGGCCTCCGCCTTGGTGGAGCGGAAGGTCATCGTCGGGAACTCGTCGGTCTTGAAGAAGTCGGACGACTTCAGGTGCCCGTCGCGGTCCGCGTTGCCGGTGTCGATGCTGTCCATCGTGATGTCCAGCGAGGCGGTGGAGCGGGTCGGGTCCCCGCCGTCCAGGTGCAGGGTGCCGGTGAAGTCCTGGAAACCGCCGCGCACGTTGGTGACCATCGCGTGGCGCGCCACGAACTCGATCGTGGTGTGCGCCGGGTCGATCGTGTAGTCGCCGGTCAGCGCGGTCAGGTCGGGGCCGGCGGCGGGGGCCGGAGCGGTCTCGGGCGTGCTGCCCTTGCGGCCGAAGATGCCCATGGTGGTCCTCCTGGGAGCCATCTGTTTAACGTTCAACGAACTCAACTGGGTCGACCGTAGACGTATTCCGTCCGGTTTTCAACATCATCCGCAGAGTGTTGCCGAACCCACTCACCGTGACCATGTCGGGGGGGCGTTGATGGGGGTGTCTCCCGGTCGCCTCGACAGGCCGAGGCGCGCGGGATTGGCCATGCTGGGCGAGGGGGCACTCTTTCCTCTGACCCGTGTGCCCGTTACGACCTCATGTGACCCGCATAACCCACGCGATCCATGCGATCTATATGACCCATATGGCCCATGCGACAAGGAGCACGGTATGCCGACGGATTCGGTCGGACGATTCCTGGCGGCCCTGGACCCGGAGCACCGGGAGGCGGTCGGCGCCAGGCCCCGCGAGGAGCAGGAGCAGCTGGCCGCGGCCTGGGAGCGGGAGCTGGAGGCGGACGACGAGCTCGACACCCTCGACGAGTTGTCACCGCCGGCGGCGGAGGCCGAGGCGGCCCGCCGCGTCATGGACCGCCCGGCGGGCTAGTGCTGCGACCGGGGCCGAGCCGCTCGCCGGCGGGGCACCGGCCGGTACCCTCGCGGGACCGGCCGGTACGGTGGAGGGCGTCTTCGCGCACGGCCGTCCGAGGGGCTGTGTCACTCCAGGGATGGCATCCGCCACCCGCGAATGTGCGGCGCCTTCCGGGTGCCGTCTTTGTGGCACCTCGACAACCCCGGCGGCCTCTGAGCAGTCGGAACGGCTGCACGCCGCCATGGTTCTGTTCACTGGCACCAGGAAAACGGGCCGGAGACTGTACGGAGTCGACGGCTCGCTTTCCTTGGTGTCCTTCGTAAGGTCACTACATGACCGTTTTGGAAGAGGCGACGGGTGACCCGGCCGGTGAGCCGACGGACGCGCGGGGGCGGGTCGCAGAGCTGCACGAGATCCGTGCGCAGGCCGTGGCGGGCCCCAGTGAGAAGGCGACCGCGGCGCAGCACGCCAAGGGCAAGCTGACGGCCCGGGAGCGGATCGAGCTGCTCCTGGACCCGGGATCCTTCCAGGAGGTCGAGCAGCTGCGCCGGCACCGCGCGACCGGCTTCGGCCTGGAGGCCAGGAAGCCGTACACCGACGGTGTGGTCACCGGCTGGGGCACGGTCGAGGGCCGCACGGTCTTCGTCTACGCCCACGACTTCCGGATCTTCGGCGGCGCGCTGGGCGAGGCCCACGCCACCAAGATCCACAAGATCATGGACATGGCCATCGCGGCCGGTGCCCCCCTGGTCTCCCTCAACGACGGCGCGGGCGCCCGCATCCAGGAGGGCGTCAGCGCCCTGGCCGGGTACGGCGGCATCTTCCAGCGGAACACGAGGGCCTCGGGTGTCATCCCGCAGATCTCCGTGATGCTGGGCCCGTGCGCGGGCGGCGCGGCCTACAGCCCCGCCCTCACCGACTTCGTCTTCATGGTCCGCGAGACCTCGCAGATGTTCATCACCGGCCCGGATGTGGTCAAGGCCGTGACGGGCGAGGAGATCACCCAGAACGGGCTCGGCGGCGCCGACGTCCACGCCGAGACCTCCGGCGTCTGCCACTTCGCCTACGACGACGAGGAGACCTGCATCGCGGAGGTGCGCTACCTCCTGTCGATGCTCCCGCAGAACAACCGCGAGAACCCGCCCCGGGTGGACTCCTCCGACCCGGTGGACCGCCGCAGCGACGTCCTCCTCGACCTGGTCCCGGCCGACGGCAACCGGCCGTACGACATGGCCAAGGTCATCGAGGAGATCGTCGACGACGGCGAGTACCTCGAGGTCCACGAGCGCTGGGCGCGGAACATCATCTGCGCCCTGGCCCGGCTGGACGGCCAGGTGGTCGGCATCATCGCCAACCAGCCGCAGGTGCTGGCGGGCGTCCTGGACATCGAGGCGAGCGAAAAAGCTGCGCGCTTTGTCCAGATGTGTGACGCTTTCAATATCCCGATCGTCACCTTCCTGGACGTGCCGGGGTTCCTCCCCGGCGTCGACCAGGAGCACGGCGGAATCATCCGCCACGGCGCGAAGCTGCTGTACGCCTACTGCAACGCGACCGTGCCGAGGATTTCGCTGATCCTGCGCAAGGCGTACGGAGGTGCCTACATCGTCATGGACTCCCAGTCGATCGGCGCCGACCTCACCTACGCCTGGCCGACGAACGAGATCGCCGTGATGGGCGCGGAAGGCGCCGCCAACGTCATCTTCCGCCGCCAGATCGCCGAGGCCGGCGACCCCGAGGCCATGCGTCAGAAGATGGTCAAGGAGTACAAGGCCGAGCTGATGCACCCGTACTACGCGGCCGAGCGGGGCCTGGTCGACGACGTCATCGACCCGGCCGAGACCCGCGAGGTCCTGGTGAAGTCCCTCGCGATGCTGCACACCAAGCACGCCGACCTCCCGTCCCGGAAGCACGGCAACCCCCCGCAGTGACCCAGCGGACCCGCCGAGGCAACCCCGCGGACCTCTCTCTCACGGAGACTGACACCCATGAGCACCCCTGACATCCGCGTCGAGAAGGGCCACGCCGAGCCCGAGGAAGTCGCCGCCATCACGGCCGTCCTCCTCGCCCGTGCCGCCGCCCGGCCGACGTCTTCGGTCCACACCCACCGAGGCCGCGCCAAGGCCGCGTGGCGGCGACTGGAGCGCGAGGGCGGCTTCCGCGCCCCGCACAGCTGGCACTGAGCCCCCGACGACGCAGACGGGCCCCCTCCCTCGGGAT
>NZ_JBLEBI010000082.1:0-27066 GCF_047340315.1 Streptomyces sp. AF1A | reverse complement strand
GTACGCGCTCGGCGTGCTCCACGCCGACCAGCGGCACGAGGTGGAGGCCGCCCGGTTCGCGTTCCAGCGGGCCTGGCAGAAGGAGACGGTGGAGGCGATGTGAACGACACCCCGGTCCAGGCCGCGGGCTGCGTCCTGTGGCGCCGCTCCCCGGTGGACGGCGCCCTGGAGATCTGCCTGGTCCACCGGCCGAAGTACGACGACTGGTCCCACCCCAAGGGCAAGCTCAAACGGGGCGAGGAGCCGCTCGCCGGTGCCGTGCGGGAGGTGGCGGAGGAGACGGGGTACCAGGCCCGGCCCGGCGCCGAGCTGCCGACGCTGCGCTATCTCGCCGACGGCCGCCCCAAGCAGGTGCGTTACTGGGCGGCCGAGGCCACGACGGGCCGTTTCACACCCGGCGACGAGGTGGACCGCATCCTCTGGCTGTCCCCCGGCGCGGCCCGCGCCCGGCTCACTCACCCCAGGGACCGGGAGCTGGTGGACGCGCTGCTGCGCCGGTTCGAGGACGCGTAGCGGCGCCTCACGCGCCGGCCGCGTGGCCGTCCGCGTCCGCGCGGGCCAGGCTGCGGGCTCTGCGGGCCGGCCCGCGCCACCCGCAACTGCACCGGGCCACGCAGAAACGACCCTGTTCGCTCGTCGTCGTGCGATGGTCCTGCCCCTGCCGGGCCGGCTCCGGCCCGTCCTGCTGCGCCACTCCTGCACGGTACCCGACCCCCCAAAGCGCCCGTAAAAGAGCTCGTAAAGAGCCCGTACGGGCCCGACCGGGCTGCGCCGGCGCGTGACGGCAGTCCCCTACCCGTCGTTAACCGGACGACAGGGGGCCCGTGACGGACATACCGCTGGGGGTAGGCAGGCGATGGATCGGCGGCAGCGCAGGCGCGCGGGCAGGGCGGTCGTAGCGGCAGGGATCATGCTGGGCCTGGGGGCAGGTGCCACGGGCTGTTCCGGCAGCGGTGTCGCCGCCGCGGACGTGAAGGGCGGCGCGGACGACCCGGTGGCCACCCTGACCCGGGCCGCCGACACGCTGCGCGAGGCGGGCAGTTCCAAGGCGGGCACCGCCATGGAGATGGCCGCGGGCGGCACCCGGGTCACCATCCGCGGCAAGGGCGTCTACGACTACCGCCGCCGCCTCGGCCGGCTGACTGTCGTCCTGCCCGAGGACCCGGCGGGCACCCCCGAGCACCGGCCCATCACCGAACTCCTCGCCCCGGGCGCCCTGTTCATGAAGAACCGCGGGGCCGGGGTGCCGGCCGACAAGTGGGTGCGCGTGGAGACCGCCTCGCTGTCCGACGGCAACCTGGTCACCGGCGGCGCGACCGATCCGTACGCGGCGGCCGAGGTGCTGCGCGGGACGCGGCAGGCGACCTACGTGGGCCGCACCGAGGTCGCCGGGGTCGCGGTACGGCACTACCGGGGCACCGCGGACCTGGCGCGGGCCGCGCGGTACGCCCCGGCCGACGTCGGCAAGGCCCTGGCAGCGGCGGCGAAAGGGTTCGCCACGGCCGAGGTGCCGTTCGACGCCTACCTCGACGACCGGGGCCGTCTGCGCAAGCTGCGGCAGAGCTTCGCCTTTGTCAACGGCCGGCAGAAGACCCAGGTGGCGGTGACCTCCACCACCCTGCTGTACGGCTTCGGCGCCCCCGTCGACGTGAGCCTGCCGCGCTCCCGGGACATCTACGCGGGCCGGATCGCCGAGGACGACGACGGCAGCGGAGGCTGAATCAGGCCGTGCACTAGTCCGGGACGCCACCCCGTAAGTAGCCCGTCCGTGCCATGCGCGGTGTGTAGACCGCTCCCTACTCTAGGAAGCGGGTGACGGCAGAGAAGAGGTGAGGCAGGTGGCTCCGGTCGGCGGCACGGCGGTTCAGGACCACGTGGCCCTCGCCGAGATCGAGCTGTGCGGCGAGCTGATCATCGCGGCCTCGGCCGCCGAGGACCGGCTCAGCCTGGAGAGCATCGACCAGGTGCTGCGCGTGGCGGAGGAGCGGGACGCCTGAACCCGCTCAGGTCCGCAGCAGCCGGCCGATCGCCTTGGTCGCCTCGTCCACCTTCGCGTCGATCTCGTCGCCGCCCTTCAGGGCCGCGTCGGCCACGCAGTGGCGCAGGTGCTCCTCCAGCAACTGGAGCGCGAAGGACTGCAGCGCCTTGGTGGAGGCGGACACCTGCGTGAGTATGTCGATGCAGTACGTGTCCTCCTCGACCATCCGCTGCAGGCCGCGGATCTGGCCCTCGATCCGGCGCAGCCGCTTGAGGTGCTCGTCCTTCTGCTTGTGGTAGCCGTGCGTGGCGCCGGCCTCGGTCGTCGTCATCGCGGGCCTCCGTATCGGGACGAGCCGTGGGTACGTGTGCGCACAGAGGTCCGCAAACATACCCCTACTGGGTATATGGTACCGAACTTTGCGGGGTGAGGGGCCCTTGGTGCGCCCCCATGATGATCACTTTGTCCGATGGGCGACACTGGGATGCGGCCCGATAGCCGTGGCCGGATGATGCGCCTAGCATCAGCCTGACCGAAACCGAAGCACCCCGAGGAACCCACGTGCGCTTTCGTCTGACCCCCAGGGAGACGAGCTTCTATGACATGTTCGCCGCGTCCGCGGACAACATCGTCACGGGCTCGAAGCTCCTGATGGAACTGCTCGGGGCGGACTCCTCCGCCCGGGCCGAGATCGCGGAGCGCATGCGGGCAGCGGAACACGCAGGTGACGACGCCACGCACGCGATCTTCCACCAGCTGAACTCCTCGTTCATCACGCCGTTCGACCGCGAGGACATCTACGCCCTCGCCGGCTCCCTCGACGACATCATGGACTTCATGGAGGAGGCCGTCGACCTGGTCGTCCTCTACAACATCGAGGAGCTGCCGAAGGGCGTCGAGCAGCAGATCGAGGTGCTGGCCCGGGCGGCCGAGCTGACCGCGGAGGCCATGCCGAACCTGCGCACCATGGACAACCTCACCGAGTACTGGATCGAGGTCAACCGGCTGGAGAACCAGGCGGACCAGATCCACCGCAAGCTGCTCGCCCACCTCTTCAACGGCAAGTACGACGCGATCGAGGTGCTGAAGCTGAAGCAGATCGTGGACGTCCTGGAAGAGGCGGCGGACGCGTTCGAGCACGTGGCGAACACGGTGGAGACCATCGCCGTCAAGGAGTCCTGAGGCGTCGATGGAGATCTTCGCCCTGGTCGTGACCATCGCGGTCGCGCTCTTCTTCACGTACACGAACGGCTTCCACGACTCCGCGAACGCCATCGCGACCTCGGTGTCCACCCGGGCGCTGACCCCGCGGGCGGCGCTCGCCATGGCGGCGGTGATGAACCTCGCCGGCGCCTTCCTCGGCTCCGGAGTCGCCAAGACGGTGAGCGAGGGCCTGATCGCGACGCCCTCGGGCTCGACCGGGATGGGTCTGCTTCTCGCGGCGCTGGTCGGCGCCATCACCTGGAACCTGGTCACCTGGTACTTCGGCCTGCCCTCGTCCTCCTCGCACGCGCTGTTCGGCGGCCTGGTGGGCGCGGCGCTGGCGGGCGGCACACAGGTGCACTGGAACGGGGTGGTCGACAAGGTCATCGTCCCGATGTTCCTGTCCCCGGTGGTCGGCCTGATCGTCGGCTACCTGGTGATGCTGGCCATCATGTGGATCTTCCGCCGGGCCAACCCGCACAAGGCCAAGCGGGGCTTCCGCATCGCGCAGACCGTCTCGGCGGCCGGCATGGCCCTCGGACACGGCCTCCAGGACGCCCAGAAGACCATGGGTGTCGTGGTGATGGCCCTGGTGATCTCCGGCCACGAGTCCTTCGGCGACCCGATCCCGGTCTGGGTCAAGATCGTCTCGGCGCTGATGCTGTCCCTCGGTACGTACGCGGGCGGCTGGCGCATCATGCGCACCCTCGGCCGCAAGATCATCGAGCTGGATCCGCCGCAGGGGTTCGCGGCCGAGGCGACGGGCGCGTCGATCATGTTCGGCACGGCGTACCTCTTCAAGGCCCCGATCTCCACCACCCATGTCATCACTTCGGCGATCATGGGAGTGGGCGCGACGAAGCGGGTGAACGCGGTCCGCTGGGGCGTGGCCAAGAACATCGTTCTGGGCTGGTTCATCACCATGCCGGCAGCGGCCCTGGTCGCCGCCTGCGGCTACTGGCTGATCGATCTTGCCTTCCTCTGACATTCCTCTGTCCGACGGACGACCACGACTTCGCCGGGACCTCCGAGGCGCACCTGCGGGTCTGCATCCGCGACGACGGACTGGAGATCGGCAACACCCGCAGCGACTGGGTCGACTTCGACGCCGGCGGCTACTGACCGCCGCCGGCGGACAAAGCGGCGGGCCCGCCCCCGGGAGCCGGGGGCGGGCCCTTCTGCGTCCTCGCGGTGGCACCGCCATGCAGCACCGCGAGGGGATCGGGGATCAGCCGAAGCGGCCGGAGATGTAGTCCTCCGTCGCCTGCACCGAGGGATTGGAGAAGATCCGCTCGGTGTCGTCGATCTCGACGAGCCGGCCCGGCTGACCGACCGCCGCCAGGTTGAAGAACGCCGTGCGGTCCGAGACACGCGCCGCCTGCTGCATGTTGTGCGTCACGATGACGATCGTGAAGCGCTCCTTCAGCTCACCGATCAGGTCCTCGATGGCGAGGGTGGAGATCGGGTCCAGGGCGGAGCAGGGCTCGTCCATCAGCAGGACCTTCGGTTCGACCGCGATCGCCCGCGCGATGCACAGACGCTGCTGCTGGCCGCCGGAGAGACCGGAGCCCGGCTTGTTCAGCCGGTCCTTGACCTCGTTCCAGAGGTTCGCGCCCCGGAGCGACTTCTCGACGATGTCGCCCAGCTCGCTCTTGCGGTGGTCACCGTTCAGGCGCAGGCCCGCCGCCACGTTGTCGAAGATCGACATCGTGGGGAAGGGGTTCGGGCGCTGGAAGACCATGCCCACCTCGCGCCGCACCGA
The DNA here is from genome assembly GCF_047340315.1 of Streptomyces sp. AF1A. NCBI lineage: Bacteria > Bacillati > Actinomycetota > Actinomycetes > Kitasatosporales > Streptomycetaceae > Streptomyces > Streptomyces sp. AF1A. The sequence goes on along the minus strand of NZ_JBLEBI010000082.1, from coordinate 22,123 downwards.
CACCGGGTCGACCCCGGAGCCGTAGAGGTCCTCGTCGTCCAGCAGCACCTTGCCCTCGACGCGGCCGCCGGGGGTGACCTCGTGCATGCGGTTCAGCGTGCGCAGGAACGTCGACTTGCCGCAGCCCGAAGGGCCGATGAACGCCGTCACCGAGCGCGGCTCGACGGTCATCGAGATGTCCTCGATCGCCTTGTGGGAGCCGTAGTAGGCGGTCAGCCCGCTGACGTCGATTCGCTTTGCCATGTCTGCTTCTTCACTTCCGGTCAGGCGCCTGATGGGCCGCGTCGGCGACCGGCCCGCGGCGGAGCCGCAGATTGTCAGCGCGGGGCCTTCCAGCGGGCGATGCCGCGGGCCACCAGGTTGAGGATCATCACGAAGGCGATCAGCGTGAGCGAGGCGGCCCAGGCGCGGTCGTAGGCCGCCGTCGAGCCGGAGCTGTTCGCGTACTGCTGGTAGATGTAGAGCGGCAGGGCCTGCTGCGCACCCGAGAACGGGTTGTTGTTGATGAAGCTGTTGCCCCACACCAGCAGCAGGATCGGCGCCGTCTCGCCCGCGATGCGGGCGACGGCCAGCATGATGCCGGTGGTGATGCCTCCGAGGGAGGTCGGCAGGACCACCTTCAGGATGGTGCGCCACTTGGGCACGCCCAGCGCCAGGGACGCCTCGCGCAGTTCGTTCGGGACGAGCTTGAGCATCTCCTCCGTGGAGCGGACCACGACCGGCATCATCAGGATCGACAGGGCCAGCGAACCGGCGAAGCCGAACGGCTGCATGTCCGACATCAGCATGAGGCTGAGGATGAACAGGCCCGCGACGATCGACGGGATGCCGGTCATCACGTCGACGAAGAAGGTGACCGCGCGGGCGAGCCCGCCGCGCCCGTACTCCACCAGGTAGATCGCCGTCAGGACCCCGATCGGGGCGCCGATCAGGGTGGCGAGGCCGACCTGCTCCAGGCTGCCGATGATGGCGTGGTAGATGCCGCCGCCCGGCTCGGAGTCGGCGACGACGCCCATGGAGTGGGTGAGGAAGTAGGGGTCGAGGACCTTCACACCGCGCTTGACGGTGGTCCAGATCAGGGAGACCAGCGGGATGACCGCGAGCAGGAAGGCCACCCAGACCAGCAAGGTGGCGACGCGGTCCTTGGCCTGCCGCCGGCCCTCGGCCCGCGCCGCGACGGCGAAGGTGGCGAGGACGTACAGGATCGCGGCGATCAGGCCCCACTGGATCTTGCTGCTCAGCCCGAGGCCCAGGCCGATGCCCACCGCGACCACGACGGAGCCGGCGGCGATCGCCCACGGCGACCACTTCGGCAGGCCGGCGCTGCGCAGCGTGCCGGCGCGCTTGTCGGTCAGGCTTGCGGTGCTCATGCGTTGGCCCCCGAGTACTCCTTGCGGCGGGCGATGATCGCGCGGGCCGCGCCGTTGACCAGCAGGGTGATGACGAACAGCACGAGGCCGGAGGCGATGAGCGCGTCACGGCCCTGCTGCGTCGCCTCGCCGAACTTGCCGGCGATGTTCTGGGCGAAGGTGCCGCCGCCCGGGTTGAGCAGGCTCGCCTGGATGTCGAAGGTCGGGGAGAGCACGGTGGCGACCGCCATCGTCTCCCCGAGGGCGCGGCCGAGGCCGAGCATGGAGGCGGAGATCACACCGGAGCGCCCGAAGGGCAGCACGGCCATGCGGACCACCTCCCAGCGCGTGGCGCCGAGGGCCAGGGCCGCCTCCTCGTGCATCCGCGGGACCTGGCGGAAGACCTCGCGGCTCACGTTGGTGATGATCGGCAGGATCATGATCGCGAGCAGGATGCCCACGGTGAGCATCGAGCGGGGCGCGCCGCCGTCCCAGGAGAAGATCCCGGTCCAGCCCAGGTAGTGGTCGAGCCAGCCGAAGACGCCGTTCATGTGCGGTACGAGGACCAGCGCGCCCCACAGGCCGTACACGATGGACGGCACCGCGGCGAGCAGGTCGATCACGTAGGCGACCGGACCGCCCAGCCGGCGCGGGGCGTAGTGGGTGAGGAACAGCGCGATGGCGACCGCGACCGGCACGGCCAGGGCCATGGCGATGACCGAGGAGACCACGGTGCCGAAGGCCAGGACCGCGATGCCGAAGGACGGCGGGACGAGGTTGGTGTTCCACTCGAAGGTGGTCAGGAAGTTGCCGTGGTCGTCGCTGATCGCGAGACAGGCGCGGTAGGTGAGGAAGACCGCGATCGCGGCCATGATCACCAGCAGCAGGATGCCTGAGCCGCGGGAGAGGCCGAGGAAGACCCGGTCACCGGGGCGGGTGGCGCCACGGGCCGCGCGCCTGTGGCCGGCCGCGGCCGGCCGGGGGGTGGGTGGAGGTGCGTCGGTTGTCTTGGTCGATATGTCCATCGGGTTCTCCGGTCTGCGGAGCCGCCCCCCGACGGGGGTGCGCGGCTCCTGGCGGCGGTGCACCGGACGGTGCGGCCCGGCCCGCGGGGAGGCCGTGGGAACCGGGCCGCACTCTCGGATCAGGTCAGCTCAGGCTCGCGATGGTGCTGCGGACCTTGCCGATGATCTCGTCGGGCATCGGGGCGTAGTCGATGCCGCTGAGGATCTTCTGGCCGTCCTCGGACGCCATGTAGTTGAGGAAGGACTTGACGGTGGGCAGGCTGTCGGCCTTGTTGCCCTTGTCGCAGACGATCTCGTAGGTGACCAGGGTGATCGGGTAGGCGCCCTCGGCCTTGGTCTTGTAGTCGAGCTTCAGCGACAGGTCGTTGCCGGTGCCGACCACCTGGGCGGCCGCGATGGCCTTGGTGGCGCTGTCGGTGCTGGGGGCGACCGGCTGGGCGGCACCGGTGTCGATGCTGACGGCCTTGATGCCGTCACCGACGTAGGACAGCTCGAAGTAGCCGATGGCGCCGTTGGTCTGCTTGACCTGCTGGGCCACACCGGAGGACTGCGCGGCGGACTGGCCGCCCTTGGCCTGCCAGGTCTTGCCGCCGGAGTACTTCCAGTTCTGCGGCGTGGCGGCCATCAGGTACTTGGTGAAGTTGTCCGTCGTACCGGAGTCGTCCGAGCGGTGGAAGGCCTGGATCTTCAGGTCGGGGAGCTTCGCCGAGGGGTTCAGCTTCTTGATCGCCGGGGCGTTCCAGTTGGTGATCCTGCCGTCGAAGATCTTGGCGAGGGTCGGGGCGTCCAGGACGAGGTTGTCGACGCCGTTCAGGTGGTAGCCGATGGCGATCGGGCCGCCGACCATCGGCAGGTCGATGCCCTGGCCGCCGGAGCAGACCTTCTTGGACGCGGCGACCTCCTCGGGCTTCAGCGCGGAGTCGGAGCCGGCCCACGGGATCTGACCCTGCGTGAACGCGGTCACGCCGGCACCGGAGCCGCCGGCCTTGTAGTTGATCTGCACACCGCAGGCCTGCGAGAAGTTCTTGACCCAGGCGTCGATCGCGTTCTTCTGCGCGGAAGAGCCGTCCGACAGCAGCTGTCCCTCGGCGCCGTCGCACTTGATGGAGGAGGCGTTGGCCGTCGTGGACGGGTTGCCCGACGCCTTGGAAGCGCCACCGTTGTCGTCGGAGCCGCACGCCGTCAGGGCCAGGGCGCCGGTCACGGCGACAGCACCGAGGGACAGGGCGCGCAGCCGGTTCTTGCGCTGAAGCATCACTTTCGGGAGTTCCTTCCAGGAGCCGCCGCTGTCGGCGGCGTGCGAGGTATGTGAGTGCGGGAGCGCTTCAAGGCCGCACTCCGCACCGTGCACGGCCGAAATTAGGCAGAACAGGTGAAGCCACCGAAGGGCGTGAATGAACGACGGGTGAACCCCTGCCGTCGGCCCGGTGAGGTCACGGATTGCTCACTCGGAGAACACGTGCCGATTCCGGCGACCGGGTTACGTGAACGCGTATTCGACTTCCGTGCCCGATCGAGGGAACCCTGACGTGCGTGCCGTCGTCTCGACCCAGGAGAGCCGAGGAAGGGCGACGGACCACATGGAACGGCGTACGTTCATCACGGGCGGCGCGGCCGCGCTTGCGACGACCGCACTGACCGGATGCGGACCGGGCGGGGGCCACTCCACCGGGGCCTCGGCGCCCCCTCCGGGCGGAGCGTCCTCGTCGTCGCTCAGGCCCCTCACGACCACCAGCGCGGCGGTGGCGGCCAACTGGACGGCGCTCGCCCGCAGTCTGGACGGCACCCTGGTGCGGCCCGGCGACGCCACCTGGAAGACGGCCCACCAGCTGTACAACACCCGCTTCGACGGCCTGAAGCCCGCCGCGGTCGCCTACGTCGCGCACGCCGACGACATCCGCACGACCCTGGCGTACGCCCGGGCCCACCGGATCCAGGTGTCCATACGCAACGGCGGCCACTCCTACGCCGGATACTCCTCCGGCGACGGCCGCCTCGTCCTCGACGTCTCCAGGCTGAACCGGATCCGGGTCAGCGGCACTACGGCGGTCGTCGGCGCCGGCTCCAAGCTGATCGACGTCTACCGGGGGCTCGCGGCCAAGGGCGTGACCATACCCGCGGGTTCCTGCCCCACGGTCGGCGTCTCCGGCCTGGTGCTGGGCGGCGGCCACGGGGTCGCCTCCCGCGCCTACGGCCTGACCTGCGACAGCCTCACCCGGGCCACGCTGATCACGGCGGACGGCACCCAGGTGACGGCGGACGCGAAGAACCACGCCGACCTCTTCTGGGCGCTGCGCGGCGCCGGCAACGGCAACTTCGGCGTCGTCACCGAGCTGCAGTTCCGGACCCACCCGGCGCCGCAGGCGGTGACGGCGTACCTGACCTGGCCCTGGGCCAGGGCGGCGGCCGTCCTGAAGGCCTGGCAGGAGTGGGGGCCGAGCCAGCCCGACGAGATCTGGTCCTCCCTGCACCTGGAGTGCTCGCCCGGCCGCACCCCGACCGTCTCCGTCGCCTGCTTCTCCCTCGGCACCTACGGCGAACTCCAGAACGCCGTGGACCGCCTGGCCCACCAGGCCGGCGCCGACGCCTCCTCCGTCTCGCTGCGCCGCCGCGGCTACGAGGAGGCCATGGAGATCTACGCCGGCTGCTCCTCCTTCTCCGCCCAGGCCCAGTGCCACCTCCCGGGCTCCACCCCCGGCCGCTCCCCGCAGGGCGCCCTCGGCCGCGAGACCTACGCGGCCCGCTCCGACTTCTTCGACCGCTCGCTGTCCGCGGCCGGCATCCAGACCGTGCTCCGGCAGATCGGCTCGGTCCGCGGCGGCGCCGGCAGCATCGCCTTCACCGCCCTCGGCGGCGCGGTCAACCGCGTCGCGCCCACGGCCACCGCCTTCGTCCACCGCCGCTCCCGCATGCTGGCCCAGTACATCGCGTCCTGGGGCGCGGGTGCCTCCGGCGCCACGGCGCAGTCCTGGCTGACGTCGGCCCACGACGCGATGCGGCCGTACGCCTCCGGCGCCGCGTACCAGAACTACACGGACCCCACGTTGAGGAACTGGCGCACCGCGTACTACGGGGACGCGGTGGCGCGCCTCGGCACGGTGAAGAAGCAGTACGACCCGCAGAGGTTCTTCTCCTACGGGCAGGGTCTGTAGCGGTACGCGGCGGGCAACCCCCGCCGCGCATCCGTCGTACCCCCTCGCGCGGTTCCCCGCGCCCCGTGCCGGTTACGCCGCCAGGTCCCGTTCCTCGGACTCCACCGACGTGCGGGAACCGGGAAGCAACGCGCCCCGACGCGCACCGCTCGCGGACCGCGGCCGCACGATCCACCCCGCCCGCGGCGACCGCTCCACCGCCCGCATCAGCGGCGTGAGCAGAGCTGTGGCGAGCGGCGACAGCAGCAGGGCGACCGCCGTGCCGAGGGCGAAGCCGCCGACGACGTCGGTCGGGTAGTGCACGCCCATGAACACCCGGCAGAAGCCCTCCAGCAGCGCCAGCCCGATCCCCGCGATGCCGAACCGGCGGTTGGCGACGAAGAGGCCCACCCCGAGCGCCATGGTGATCGTCGCGTGATCGCTGACGAAGGAGAAGTCGGTCTTGCCTGCGACCAGGACGTCCAGCCCCTGGTGGTCCACGAACGGCCGGGGGCGTTCGACGAAGCCCCGGATCGGGATGTTCACCAGCACCGCGATGCCCGCGGCGAGCGGCGCCCACGCCAGCGCGGCCACCGAGGACGCCGCGTCCTCGGTGGCCCGTCGCCGCACCGACCACCAGCACCACAGCACGAGCAGCACCATCGCGATCAGCAGGCCGTACTCGCCCACGAACTCCATGGCCCGGTCGAACCAGCGCGGCGCGTCCTTGGCCAGGCCATTGATGTCGTAGAGCAGCTCGACGTCGGGGTTCGACCCGGATTCGGCGAGTACAGCCATGGTGCCGCGGCCCCTTCGTCGTCTTCCCGGACGCACGTCGTGTACGTCGCTCGATCCCCCCGTGGTTCGTAGATCCGCTTCCGCTGCACTGCCGCACTGACGTCCGCTCGGCTACGTCAACAGGAACGCACAGCCCCCTCCCATACGTTCCGCTCTCCACTGAATGATCACGCAGACGTTACCGAAGAGAGACTCATCACCGCAGCTCAGGGGGTGGGTTCACGCTCCGTTTACACATGCGTGGGGAGCGCTTTTGCGCCATCTTCGGTGACCCTGGTGGCACCGAAGTAGTCCGGGGTGTCGATCGGGTCGAAGCGGATCACGGCCCCCGTGCGCGGCGCGTCGATCATGTAGCCGCCGCCCACGTAGATGCCCACGTGGTGGATGGCCCGGGAGTCGGTGAGGTCGGTGGAGAAGAACACCAGGTCGCCCGGCAGGAGCTGGTTCCGCGCCGGGTGCGGGCCGGCGTTGTACTGGTCGTTCGCCACGCGCGGCAGTGTGATCCCGACGCTGGCGTACGCGGCCTGGGTCAGCCCCGAGCAGTCGAAGCGCCCGCCCTGCTCGGCGGTGCCCTCGCCGCCCCACAGATAGGGGGTGCCGAGCTTCCTCTGGGCGAAGCCGATGGCGCCGGCGGCCTGCCGGGTGGGGTCGAGCCTGGCCGGCGGCGCGGCGAAGCTCTCCGCCAGGCTGCGGATGCGCTGCACGTAGTTCTGGGTCTCGCGGATGGCCGGCACGCCGCCCGCCTTGATGACCCGGTAGGCGCCCGCGTTGTAGGCGGCGAGCATGTTGTCGGAGACGTTGCCGGGAACGTGCTTGACGTACTTGGCGAGTTCGCAGTCGTACGCCGCGGCCGACGGAATGGCGTCGTTCGGGTCCCAGATGTCCCGCTTGCCGTCGCCGTTGCCGTCGATGCCGTGCGTCGCCCAGGTGCTGGGGATGAACTGCGCGATGCCTCGGGCGTCGGCCGGGCTGACCACGGTCGGATTCCAGCCACTCTCCTGGTACAGCTGGGCGGCGAGCAGCGCCGGGCTGAGCGCCGGGCACAGATTGCCCCACTGCTGAACGAGCGACTTGTAGGCGGCGGGCACGGCACCCTTGGCGAGCGCCCTGCTCCCGGAGGTCACGCCGTTCACGAGGTTGCCGGCGACGACGTACACCCCGACGACGAGCAGCATGACGAAGCCCATTCCGAGCCCGACGGCCGCCCCACCGATCACCCATACCTTCCGCACGGTTCAACTTTCCCCCATGCGCGCGCGGTTCAGAGCCATTGGTGCGGGAAGTGGCCGCATTTCACAGCTGACGCGGCCGGTCTGACGCCACCTCGGCGATTCAGAAGGCGGCCGTGGCGTCCCGGTAGAGCTCCGCCGCCTCCGGCCCGAGGACCACGCTGTACGACACGTCGTCCGTCGAGCCGCCCTGCTCGTGGCCGCCGATGACGCCGACGACCTGGCCGTCGCCGTTGATCCAGGGGCTGCCGCTGGTGCCGGCGGCGAAGGCCGGGCAGTAGATGCGCTGCTGGGTACGGCTGTGCGCTCGCGGCTTGTTGGTGCACCTGATGGGCACCTCGCGGGAGTCGGGGTAGCCGGTGACGGTGACCGCGGTGGCGCCGGTGGCCGTGCCGGCCGCGAACCGGCTGGCCCCGACCACGTCCTCGAGCCGCCGGCCGTTCAGGTCCGCGACGACGGCGAAGGCGAGGTCGCTGTCCTCGTCCTGGTCCTTGGCCCACCCGTCGGGCAGGAACCGCTGCGTCACCTTCCACACCCCGTACGGCGCCCGCCCGTTCCGGTAGCCCGGCACGAACACCAGTTTCCTGTCGCTGCCGTTGACGCAGTGCGCGGCGGTGACGATGAGATTGCCGCGCGGGCTGTGCACGACCGAGGCGGTGCAGTAGTGCCCGCCGGCCAGGCTGTCCGCACGGTCGGCGCCGAACAGCGCGCCCACCCGGGCGGTCCGCGCGGACGCGGTGGCTTCCGCGGTGACCCCGAAGGGCCCCGGCCCGTCGTCGGCGGAGGCCACGGACGCCGAGGTCAGGGCGAGCATCACCACAGCCCCGAGCAGCGCGGGACGCGAGGTGAGCGAGATGCGTGAGATGCGCTTCATCAGCCCTCACTCTGTCTCACGAAGGTGAGAAACCCGCTCCGACTTCACTGAGATTTTCCGCAGAAACCTCCCGATGGCCGGTGCAGCACCACCGTACTGGGGGCCCTGTCGCCGCGCCTCCTCATGCGTCGCATCGGGTTACGGATGCAGTAGATTACGCAGCGTCACACAGACACTACACTGAGGCAGGGGGGCCACACGTGGCGTGGGAGGAGTGGGAGCGGCTCAAGGCCGCCGCGGCGGGGCAGCGCCCGGGGCGGACGCGAAGCGACCGCATGACCGCGGGCCCCGGCCTGAAGGCGTCGCGGGGCCCGTGGACCAGGGCGTCCGGCGTGGCCATGGACCTTCGGACGGTCACGCACGCGGCGCTGAAGGAGCTCCGGGCGGCCCATGAGGGCGTGGCACGCGGGACCGGCGGCTTCACGAGCGCCGCCGCGCTGGAGGAGACCCTGGCGACCTGGGAGAAGCGGCTGACCTCGGTACGCGACGAGTGCGACCGGCTGCACGGCGCTCTCGCCCGGACCGGTCGCGACTTCGGCGAGATCGACCCCGCCGTCGCCGCCAGGGTGAACCGCGTGCGCACCGGCACCAGGCCCGACTGGGCGCGGTGAGGCGAGCATGCCCACGTGGAGGCAACTGCGCGACGCGAGGCCGACCGGGTTCGAGAACGCGGCCGACGGCTGGGGCGCGGTCGGCAACCGGGCCGAGGCCGCGCGCATCCGGGTCGACCGGGAGATGGCCGCCCCGATCCACACCACCCAGAAGGGTGAGGCACAGGCCTCGGCAGAGCGGGACCTCACCCGGCTCGGCCGGAACTTCCAGTACCTCCACGGCGAATGCGGCCTCATCCGCACCGCCCTGCACAACCTCGCGGCGGAACTGCACGGCGCCCAGCGGAAACTGGCCCAGGCCCTCGACGACGCGGCCGAGCTCAACTTCACGGTCCACGACGACGGCTCGGTCGAGTACCCGAGAACCACGGTGCTTCCGCCCTCCCGCTCTACGTCCCACTCCACGGCCTTCGGCACGTCCTCCGGTACGGGCGTGGCCGTGCCGGGCGCCCCGGTCCCCTCCCTTCCCGGCGCGGGCGAGGCGAACGGCGACCCCAACAAGGGCCGGGCCGAGGACATCGCCGAGCGCATCGCGCGGGCGGTGAGCAGCGCGATCGAGATCGACCACCGGTACGCGGAAGTCCTGCGCCGGCTCAAGGCGCCGGACGGCCTCGCCGTCACCGACGCCATGCTCCTGGACGAGGCCCGCGACATGGGCGCCGTCCGCACCGCCGTCGCCACCTGCCTCGCCAAAGACGGCATTCCGCACGGCAAGTCCCCTGCGGACAACCGGACATGGTGGTCCGGACTCACGCAGGAGCAGCGCGAGGAGTACGTGGCGCTCTACCCCGCGGAGATCGGCGCCCTCGACGGACTGCCGAGCGCGATCCGCGACTCCGCCAACCGCACCGTGTTGGCCGAGGCCCGCGCCCGCGTCCGGCACGAACTCGACGCGCTGGGGCCCGAGCCGCCCAGAACGATCGTCACCGCGAACGAGATCCTCCCGAACCCCGCATGGACCGCGTGGAACGCCGGGGGCGGCAGCCGGTACCGGGACCAGCTCAAGGGCATGGACGCCATCCAGTCCCGCTTCGACCGGACCGGCGTCGACGGCCTGCCCCCGGCCTACCTTCTCGGCTTCGACCTCAAGGGCAACGGCCACGTGATCCTGGCCAACGGCGACCCGGACACGGCGGACAACACGGCGGTTTATGTGCCGGGGACTACTTCTCGGTTGGCGGGGGCGCATGGCGACATCACGCGCATGACTCGTTTGTGGAACGACGCCCACCACTTGGCACCTGGTAGGACGACTTCGACCATCACGTGGATCGGGTATGACGCCCCGCAGAGCATCGTCCCCGAAGCCATGGAGAAGCACTGGGCCTACGAGGGCGCGCCGAAGCTCAACAACTTCTTGAACGGCCTCCAGACAGCGCGGGGCAGCCAGGACGCCGGCCACACCACCGTCATCGGCCACAGCTACGGCTCCACCACCGTGGGTGCCGCATCCAAAGCTCCGGGACAACTCGCCGCGCACGACATCGTGGTGGCCGGTAGTCCCGGCATGCTGGTCGGTGACGCGAAGGACCTGGACGTCGGCGAAAATCATGTGTGGGCCGAGGCCGCACATGACGACCCCGTCCCGCTGGGAGGCAAGGTCGCCGGACTCGGGGGTCTCAAGTGGGGCGTTGAGACCTGGCACGGCCTCCCGTACAACGCGGGGTTCGTCCAGACCGTCCCTTCCGACGAGGCGTTCGGTGCTCATCGCATGGCCGTCGACACGGGCGGGCACAGCGGCTACTGGGACGAGGGTTCGTACAGCCTCCAGAACCAGGCGGCCGTAGTCACCGGACGGTACAACCAGGTAGTGGAGCCGCAAGGTGATGTCGATGCGTAGCCCAGCAAGAAAGCGGTGCCGAAGGACTTCTTTCGGACTCGTCACCGCAGTAGCCGTAGCTTCCCTCCTCACAGCAGGATGCTCCAAGACCATGGTGCACAACGAGCGATCGCCCTCGACCCAGCAGCCTTCCAGCTATCCGACGCTTGATGTGGACAAGGCCCGCGACAAGGCGAAAGCTGTCTCCAGCTCGCTCTACGAGATGATCGAGATGCGTACGGCCAAGGTCACGGAACCGGGTCCCAATATCGCGACCTGTGACGAGGACCCCGAGCGCCTCTACAAGATCGCTCACCCCTGGTCGGTCTACGGCGTCTCCGAAGCCGAGCTGAAGGCAGGCTTCCAGCGCCTACGGGAGGAACTACTGAAGGAGGGGTGGGAGATCGTCGAGTACGGCCCCAGCAACAGCAAGGCCAAGTCGCTTGCCCTCACCGCTAACTCGAAGAAGGACCGCTTCTCGGTTCATGCCGTACTCATGGTGTCAACACCGACGAATCCTCAAGAAAAAGACCCTCTACTCTCCGTGAACGTGGTCTCCGGCTGCTGGCAAGCCCCCAGCGGCACCGACCTCAACACCCAGTACTGACCCCGGTCAGTTCCTCCGACAGTGTCCACAGCCGCCGCGCCGTCTCCGGATCGCTCGCCGCAGCGCTGCGGCCGACCAGCGTGGGCGCGCCACGCATCTCGCCGATGCCGTCGGGGCCGACGTAGGACGCCCCAGGGAGGTCCTGCGTCGCGGCGTACAGCGTCGGAAGCGCGCCGGCCTTGTCGTCCTGGGCCAGGAACCGGTTGCCGAACCGCATGGCGAGGCGGGCGAACGGGCTGGCCGCGTGGCTCTGCAGGTTGGTCGCGGCGTACCCCGGGTGGGCCGCGACAGCCCGCACGGCCGAGCCCTGCTCGCTCAGGCGGCGCTGGAGTTCCAGGGTGAACAGCAGGTTCGCCAGCTTGGACTGCGCGTAGGCCCGCTGCGGCGTGTAGCGGCCGGTCAGATCGACGTTCTCGAAGTCGATGCGCGGGTTGCCCCAGCGGTGCGCGCCGGAGGACACCGTCACCACCCGGTCGGTGACATACGGCAGCAGCAGGTTCGTCAGGGCGAAGTGCCCGAGGTGGTTCGTGCCGAACTGCATCTCGAAGCCCTGCGCGGTGCGCTGCTCCGGCAGCATCATCACGCCCGCGTTGTTGATGAGCAGGTCCACCGGACGGTCCCAGCCGGCGGCGAACTCGCGCACCGAGTCCAGGTCCGCCAGGTCCAGGCGGCGCACCTCCGTGCTGCCGCTCACCCGCGCCGCGGCGGCGCCGCCCCGCGCGAGGTCCCGTACGGCGAACACCACGTGCGCCCCGGCGCGCGCCAGCGCCTCCGCCGCGGCGAGGCCGATGCCGCTGTTGGCACCGGTGATCACGGCCGTGCGGCCGGTCAGGTCGGGCAGATGGGTCGCGTTCCACTTGCGCGCACCGCGCGCGTCGGTCGTCTCAGGCATGCCCTCAATGTAGGCATCGACAACAATGCTGTCAATGACAACAAAGCTGACGTCGACAACATCGAGTTACGATGGTCCGCATGCCGCGTGTGTCTTCGACGAGCCGCCCCTACCACCACGGAGACCTGCGCGCCGCCCTGCTCCAGAGCGCCGAGCGCACCCTGCGCGAGAAGGGGGTCGGCGCGCTCTCGCTGCGCGAGCTGGCCCGGGACGTCGGGGTCAGCCACGCCGCCCCGGGGCGCCACTTCAAGGACAAGCAGGCCCTGCTCGACGCCCTGGCGCTCGACGGGTACGAGCGCCTGAACCAGTCCCTGGCCACCGCCGCCGAGCGCCCGGGCCGGTCCTTCGAGGAGCGCATGACGGCGCTGGCGCGCGCGTACCTCGGCTTCGCCGTCGAGAATCCCGAGCTGCTGGAGCTGATGTTCGCGCGCAAGCACGACCCCGACAGCTCCGCGCAGCTCGCCGCGGCCGTCGACCGCTCCTTCGGCTCCCTCACCCGGACGTTCGCGGACGCCCAGGAGCAGGGCGAGATCGTCCCCGGGGACCCGGAGCGCCTCACCCTCGTCGCCGCCGCGAGCCTGCACGGCCTGGCCGCCCTCATCGCCAGCTGCGCACTGGACGCCGAGGAGGCCATGGCCGGCCTGGACGAGCACGTCCGCCTGCTGCTGCACGGCCTCCGGCCCCGCTGACCCGACCCTGTGCGGACCTGTGCCCCGGGTCAAGCCGTGCCCAGCACAGGGCCAGCACACTGCCATCGGCCGGTAAGCCCACAACCCCCTTGAGTAACGCGGAAGTCAGAATTCCGAAAGCCCCTTGTTGTCGCGCGCGCAACAACGCGATGGTCGTCGCGGACAGCAGCGACCACCCGGGCACGGACGCCCTCGCGGGCCGAGCCGGTCCGCCCCGTCGGGTCACGGGGAGCCGCCAGGAGAGGGGGACGTGGGGTCCCCTCGGCGGCACGGCAAGGAAGGCGGGTCACGGCAGCCGGCCGCGGCCCGTTTTCCCCGTCCGGCAAGTTCCGCCCGCTGTTCGGGCGTTCCTCACAGGCCCCGGCGACGTCAACCGCCGGGGCCTGTGGCCGTTTACCGCCGCCCGCCCGTGAGAACATCGACTCGACCCCTCACCCGACCAGCCGTCAGAAGACGCGCGAGGTCGTAAAGGGGGTCAACGACAGAACCACGCGCCGGGTTCCGGTCTGACCTCGTTGCCCGGCGTGACCTGCCGTGATACACAGAGTGACCGTAAGGGCCACTCGTACGAAACCCGCCAGTCAATGACGTCAAGTCGACATACGTTGGCGACGTTGTCGGCGAGAATGAGGCCTGACCTCTGCACACGGCAGGGGCCACGCGGAACTACCCACCAGGGGCGGTGACTTACATGCTTCTTGCGGCCGACAAGGGAGACATCAACACCATCATCGGCGGGATCGCTCCGGACTGGGGCCCCTTCGGCAGCCTGGGCAACGAGGCCAAGGTGATGATCGAGGTCGTGATGGCCGTGGCCATCCTGCTCTGCCTCGGCATCGCGGTCTGGGGCGCAGCGAAGCAGCGCATCGGCGCCACCGCCCTGCGCGACACCTTCAGTGCGGAGCAGGGCAAGGGCCTCATCATCGCCGGTCTCACGGGGGTCTTCATCATCGGCTCCCTGGGCACGCTGTTCACCATCGTGTACGGCATGGCGGTCTGACGCACGCTCCGCGTCTCCCGGGCACGCCCGGACCTCGTCCCCTCCACCCCACCCACCCGTCGTGCCCACCGGCTGAGGTTGCGTTTCCCTGATGTCGAGTCACCACACCGCGCCCGCGCGGGAACCAGCACGGCTACCGTCGTATGTCTACAAGGCGGAGGGGGCGTACGCGGCATGAGTCCCGAAGACGAGCAGGGCTACAGCGACTACGGCGACACCGGCCACACCCGGATGCGCCTGCCCGAGGGCGACCCCTACGGAGGCGCACCCCGCCGCCCCGGCCGCTCGTCCTCCCGGAGCCTTGTCACGGTCGTCGGCGTCGTCGTCCTCCTCATCGCGGCGATCGCCTTCGCCAACCGCAGCGACCACTCGCCTGCCGACGGCTCGACGACCAAGGGCTCCCAGCCCCAGGCATCCTCCACGGCGGCCTCCGGCACCCATCCGGTCACCACGAAGGCCTCCGGCATTCCAACGGGGTTCGCCCATACGGAGCAGGGGGCGGAGAGTGCGGCGGCCAACTATGCGGTGGCATTGGGTTCGGCCGACATGTTCAACACCGCCAGACGGCACCAGATCGTCAGCACGGTCTACGCGCCCGATGTCGCCGCCAGCAGACAGTCCGCCTTGGACAGCGCCTACTCGAGTCCGACATTCCTCTCCAACATCGGCCTGGCAAAGGACGGCACCGCGCCCAAGGGCCAGACGTTCGTCTCCCGCGTCATTCCTGTCGGCACCAAGGTCGCCTCGTCCGGAACGGACACCTCCAAGGTCGAGGTCTGGTACACCTCGCTGTTCGGCCTTTCCGGCCAGGCCTCTACCAACCCGGTGACCGAGAGCTGGTTCACCACGACGTACGAACTGAAGTGGGTCGACAACGACTGGAAGATCACCGACTTCCAGCAGAAGGACGGCCCCGTTCCCGTGGGCCGCGACCAGAAGGCCTCCACCGCGGACGACATGACGAAGGCCGTCGAGGAATACGGAGGGTTCACGTATGCGCGCTAACCGCCGCCTCCTCAGGATCACGGCTGTCCTCGGAACCGTACAGACGGCCACCGTGTTGCTGGCCACACGTGCCTTTGCCGCGCCCTCTCCGTCCCCGACCGCCAACAACGACCCCTGCGATCTCATCCGCGGGCCGGCCAAACAGTTCTGCGACAAAGACAACGGCGGCACCTCCAAACCCGGCCTGACCGGAACCGACGGTCTCACCTCCACCCTCGACCCCCTGTCCTCGCTCGCCAAGGGGTGTGCGAACGCGGCGTCCTGGACCATCGACAAGCTCAGTCACGCCGTGAAGGACACGGCCAACGTCGACTTCACGAACCCCAAGTTCCTGCAGCAGTACGCCATCGTGTTCGCGGCGTCGACGATCCTGACGCTCCTGCTGTGGCTGTTGGCCGTGGCCAAGCGCGCGGTACGAGGCGTCCCCCTCACCACCGCCATCTCGGAGGCCGTCGGCTTCCTGTGGCTGACCGTGCTGGCCTCGGCGTTCACGCCCCTGATCCTGTACACCGTCGTGTCGGCGACGGACGGCGTGACGGACGTACTCGCGAAGGCCACCGGCGACCAGGCCGACACGTTCTTCGGCACCTTCTCCGGCGCCCTCGGCAAGGGCACCGACATCGGCGGCGGACCGATCATGCTGATCGTGGTCTCCCTGGTCAGCATCCTCGCCGCCGGCGTGCTCTGGCTCGAACTGGTCATCAGGGCCGCGCTCCTCTACGTCGGCGCCCTGCTCGGCACCGTCGTCTACGCGGGGCTGGTCGACAAGAACCTGTGGGGGCACGTGCGGCGCTGGGCGGGGATCATGATCGCCGTCATTCTCGTCAAGCCGGTGATCGTGATCGTGCTCGGCCTCGCCGGCGCGCTGTCCTCCGGCAACGGCCCCGACGCGTTCTCCGCCGTCGTCTCCGGCCTCGCCATCATCCTGCTCGCCATCTTCGCCAGCGCCGCGATCTACCGCTTCGTCCCCGGCTTCGGCGACGAGATCGCGAGCGGCCGCAACAACCGCATCATGCAGGGCGCGGAGAGCAAGGCCGCCGCCGTCATCAGCTCCCCGGCCACCCTCGTCGCCCAGGGCATCAAGACCCACAGCACCCGCGCCGACAACAACGGCGGCGGGGCAGCTGCGGGCCAGAGCAGCAGCGCGCCCCGCCCGGCCAACCCCGCCACCGGCGGTGTCGCCGCCCACAGCAGCCGTACCCCGACCGGGAGCGGCGGCGGAGCCGTCCCCTCCGCCGCGCCCGCGCCCCGCGCGCCCAGCCCGGTCAACACCCCGCACGCCGGCAACACCCGCAACAACCGCACGGGAGGTGAAGGGCGTTGACGACCGAGTCCCACCTGTCCCATCCGGTCACGCCCCGCCGTACGTATCTGATCGGCCGCGCCCGGCCGAACGCGATCATCGGCCGCAACCGCGAGTCCGGCGAGATCGTGCTGATCATCGCCGGGGCGTTCCTGGGCATGATGTGCGGCCTCGTCGTCCCCGTCCTGTCCCTGCGGATCGTGCTCCTGATGGGCTTCCCGCTGCTCGCCCTGGCCGCGGTCTACGTCCCGTACAAGCGCCGCACCTTCTACAAGTGGTTCGAGATCAACCGCAGTTACAAGCGCACCCTCAAGCGCGGGGCGGTCTACCGGTCGGGCGCCATGGAGGCCGGTACCCGCCTCGACGGGCAGGAGGTGGAGGTCGGCCCGCCGCCCGGCATCGGCCGCATCACCTGGCTCGCCGCCCCCTTCGGGCCGGACGAGATCGCCGTACTGCTGCACGCCGACCGCAAGACGGTCACCGCCTGCATCGAGATCGAGGGACCCGGCGTCGGCCTGCGGGACTCCGAGGACCAGGAGGCCCTCGTCGACCGGTTCGGCACCCTGCTCAAGCACGTCGCCAACGGCGACGGCTTCGTGACCCGGCTGCAGATGCTCGCCCGCACTCTGCCCGCCGACCCCGACGCGCACGCCAAGGACGTCGCCCTGCGCGGCGACGGCCGCTCCCCGGACTGGCTCCAGCGGTCGTACGACCAGCTGCAGTCCATGGTGTCCACCAGCAGCGAGCAGCACCGCGCCTACCTCGTCGCCTGCATGCACTACACCCGCGAACTGGCCAACGAGGCACAGGCCATGGCCCGCGCGGCACGGCCCCAGGCCGGGCGCAGGCTCGACCGGGACGCCGGGCTCGCCGTCGTCATGGCCCGCGAGCTGACCGACATCTGCTCCCGCCTCCAGGAGGCCGACATCCGGGTGCGCCAGCCACTCGGCCAGGGACGGCTGGCCTCGCTGATCCACTCCATGTACGACCCGGACCACCCCATCGACCACATCCAGGCGATGACCAGGCGCAACGCCTGGCCGGCCGAGCTGGACGCGATGGAGCCCACCTTCCTCCAGGCCAAGACGCGCGAGTCCACCACCCGCGCCCCCTGGTGCCACGCCACGGCCTGGGTGAAGGAGTGGCCCATGACCCCCGTAGGGGTGAACTTCCTCGCGCCCCTTCTCGTCCACACCCCGGACGTCATCCGAACGGTCGCCGTCACGATGGATCTCGAGCCCACCGAGGTAGCCATCGAACGCATGCTGACCGAGAAGACCAACGACGTGGCCGAGGCGTCCCGCGCCGCCAAGATGAACCGGACCGTGGACCCGCGGGACATCGCCGCCCACAACCGCCTCGACCAGCGGGGCGAGGACCTCGCGAGCGGAGCGGCCGGCGTCAACCTGGTCGGCTACATCACCGTCTCCGCCCGCTCCCCGGAGGCCCTCGCCCGCGACAAGCGCACGATAAGAGCCTCCGCCGGCAAGTCGTACCTCAAGCTGGAGTGGTGCGACCGAGAGCACCACCGCGCCTTCGTGAACACACTTCCCTTCGCCACCGGCATCCGCAGGTAGGGGCTGATTCGCCGATGCGGGATCCGCTGTCCGTCCTCACCGACGCCTTCACCTCCTTCCTCTTCGGGAAGGTCGAGACGACCCGGCTGCCGGTGCGCACCTCCACCGGCCAGGCCCAGGCGGTCTACCTGCCCACCGCCGCGCCCGGCCTCGGCGACTCCGGGGTCATCATCGGCCGCGAGGTCTACTCCGGAAAGGGCTACATCTACGACCCCTTCCAGCTGTACGGCCAGCAGCTCCCGGCCCCGCACTGGCTCGTCCTCGGCGAGTCCGGCAACGGCAAGTCGGCCCTGGAGAAGACCTACGTCCTGCGCCAGCTGCGCTTCAAGGACCGCCAGGTCGTCGTCCTGGACGCCCAGGGCGAGGACGGGGTCGGCGAATGGAACCTCATCGCGCAGGAGCTGGGGATAACGCCGATCCGGCTCGACCCGACGGCCGCCCTGGACCACGGCATCCGGCTCAACCCCCTGGACCCGGCGATCACCACCACCGGGCAGCTCGCGCTGCTCCGGACGATCATCGAGGTCGCGATGGGCCACGGCCTGGACGAGCGCTCCGGCTTCGCCCTCAAGGTCGCCCACTCGTTCGTCAACGAGACGATCGTCGACCGCCAGCCCGTCCTGACGGACATCGTCGAGCGGTTGCGGCACCCCGAGCCGGAGTCGGCGGAGGCGATGAACGTCGCCATAGACGACGTACGGGCCTGGGGGCTGGACGTCGCCCTGGTGCTCGACCGGCTCGTCGACGGCGACCTGCGCGGCATGTTCGACGGACCGACCACGGTCGGCATCGACCTGGACGCCCCGCTGATCGTGTTCGACCTGTCCCACATCGACCGGAACTCCATCGCCATGCCGATCCTGATGGCGATCGTCGGCGTGTGGCTGGAGCACACCTGGATCCGCCCCGACCGCAAGAAGCGCATCTTCCTGGTCGAAGAGGCCTGGCACATCATCAACAGCCCGTTCGTGGCGCAGCTGTTCCAGCGCCTGCTGAAGTTCGGGCGCCGGCTGGGCCTGTCCTTCGTGGCGGTCGTCCATCACCTGTCCGACGTGGTCGACGGGGCCGCGGCGAAGGAAGCGGCGGCGATCCTGAAGATGGCGTCGACAAGGACGATCTACGCCCAGAAGGCGGACGAGGCGCGCGCCACCGGCCGCGTCCTGGGCCTGCCCCGCTGGGCGGTCGAGATCATCCCGACCCTCACCCCCGGCATCGCCGTCTGGGACGTCAACGGCAACGTCCAGGTCGTCAAGCACCTGGTCACGGAGACCGAACGTCCGCTGGTCTTCACCGACCGCGCGATGACCGAGTCCGCCAGCGACCTCGCCGCCGACGACGCTCTGCGCGCAGCCGAACTGGAGGCCGAGCAGCGGGCGGCGGCCTTCGTCGAGCAGCACCTGGGCGACTCCGAATCGACGGTGGCGTAAGGGAGACAGCGTGAGACCGGACGCTCGCGATCACCGGGACGGACGGCGGGACGGCCAGGGCGGCGTCCCCGACGGCCTGCTGGTCGGCATACTCGCGTTCCTCCTCGGCATGACGGTGCTGGTGTGGACGGCCACGGGCCTGGCGGCCCTGTTCGCCAAGGGCGCCTGGCCCGACGGCGTCACCTTCACCCGCACGCCCCTGGCCATGCGCCACCTCATCGGCGAGCCCCACGACATCACCGGCGCCTGGCCCGACGCCCCGCCGGGCCGGCTCTCCGGCTGGGGCCTGTTCTGGGGGCTGCTCATCGGCCAGCTCATGGTCCTGTTCGTGCTCACCGTCTTCGTCATGGGAGCGGTGGCGCGATGGCGGGCGGGCAGGGCGCGGGCGCGCGCGCTCCGGCTGGAACGCCGGTACGACGGACCGAGCGCGCCGGAGCAGCGCTACGACGTGCCGGTACAGCGCACGGAACCGGCACCGCCACTGGAACAGTCACCTCGGGCGGAACAGTCGCCTCGGGTCGAACAGACTCCGCGGGCGGAACGGGCACCCGAGGCCGCGGTACCCTCGCCGGAGCCGGCGGCCAGCACTCCCGCGGCCGGCCTGCCAGGCGACGATGAGCGGGTGACCGGATGGGGCAAGGTCCTCGTGGCACCCGGGGAGGCCCGCCGCACGGCAGCCGCCCGAGCCGTGCGCGACGCGGAGGGCCCCGCCCTCGTCGTCACCTCGAACCCCCGCCTGTGGCAGGACACGAAGGACGCCAGAGCCAAGCTGGGCCCCACGCTCCTCTACGACCCCACACACCTGTGCGACACCCCGGCGCGCCTCCACTGGTCGCCCACGTCCGGCTGCGAGGACAAGCAGACGGCACTGCGGAGAGCCGGCGCACTGCTCACCCCCGTACAGCCCACGGCCAGGATCGACCAGGCCACCGTGGACACGGCGACGACCCTCCTGCGCAGCTACCTGCACGCGGCGGCCCTGGAGAACCGCACCATCCGCCACGTCCACCGCTGGGCCCAGGGCACCCAGGTACAGGACGCCGTACGCACCCTCCGCACCCACCCCAAGGCCGTTGCCGGCGCCGCCGGGGAGCTGGAGGCAGCGCTCACCGCGCACCCGGAACGCCGCGACATCGCGCAGGAGTTGACCAGCCGGGCGCTCTCCGCGCTCTTCACCGTCAACATCCGCGAGGCGTGCACTCCAAACCGAAGTGATGCCCTCGCCTTGGATTCCTTCGTACACGAAGGGGGCACGCTTTATGTGGTCGGTGAATCCATCGAGGACCCCAGGAGCAACCCGGGCGCGATGCCTCTCCTGACGGCCCTCGTCTCGAGCGTGGTCGAGCACGGCCGGCACATGGCCGAACGGTCATCCTCCGGTCGGCTCGACCCACCACTGACCCTGGTCCTGGACGACATCGCGGCCGTCGCCCCCCTGCCCCAGCTCCCGGACCTGCTCGCCGCCGGATCGGACCAGGGCCTGCCGACGCTCGCCCTGCTCCGCTCCCGCGAACAGGCCCGCTCCCGCTGGCCGCACCGGGACCTGCCCGGGCTGCCCGGCCTACCGGTCTAGGACGAACTCCAGCTCGCTCTGCGCCTGGTCGTGCACGAACGGCACGCGCACGCCGCTGGGCCCGAACCCCGCCTTGCGGTAGGCGCCCTGGGCCCGCGTGTTGCCCTCGTGCACCAGCAGTCGCACCCGCTCGGCCCCACGCTCCCAGGCCCATTCCACGCCCGCGTCGAACAGGATCTTGATGAGCCCGTTCCCACGGTGCTCGGGCCGCACGAAGACGCCGACCACATGCCCCTGCCGGCGCTCGACCGGAAGCCCGGCCCAGTCCTGGGTGCCGGCCTCCTCCATGAGGACGGTCAGCGTGCCCGCCCATGTCCCGTCGGGCGTCTCGGCGATGAGCTGCCGGGCCGCCGTCGAGCCCTCGCCCGACCCGGTCGCCCGGTCCTGCCAGAAGACGTCCGGCTTCTGCTCGGCCTCCTCGTACGTCTCCAGGAAGGCGAGCGGCGCGGCAGGATCACGCAGCGCGTCAAGCCGCAGCTGCCGCACCTTCTCCCACTCCTGGGGACGTACGGCGCGGACGGCGTAGTCATTGCTGGTCAGGGTGCTCATGCGCCAACGGTAGCGGGGGCCGTTGTCAGAGGCATCCCCTATTGTGCCGCCATGACAACGCTGCCTGAACGACCGAACACCGCCCTGCTCGTCATCGACGTGCAGAACGGCGTGATGGTGCCGAGCTCGCCGAACCGCGAGGACGTCGTCGCCAACATCGCCACCCTCGTCGACAAGGCCCGCGCGGCTGACGTACCGGTGGTGTGGGTGCAGCACCAGGACGAGGAGCTGGTGCCGGGCACTCAGCCCTGGGAGTACGTCCCCGAGTTGAAGCGCCTGGACGGCGAGCCCCTCGTCGCCAAACGCTACGGGGACTCCTTCGAGGACACCGACCTGGAGTCCGAGCTGGCCGAGCGCGGCGTCGGCCACCTCGTCGTCACGGGTGCGCAGACCGACGCATGCATCCGGTCCACCCTCCACGGCGCCCTCGTACGCGGCTACGACGCGACGCTGGTCGCCGACGCCCACACCACAGAGGACCTCACCGAGTACGGCGCGCCGGCCCCGGATCAGGTGATCGCCCACACCAACCTGTACTGGAGCGGGCAGCACGCACCGGGCCGTCGCGGCGGGACGGTGAAAACGGCCGACGTGACGTTCTGAGAGACGATGTTCTGAGAGACGACGTCCTGAACGGCGTGTTTCCGGAAAGGCCGAAAACGCGA
>NZ_JBLEBI010000081.1:0-27177 GCF_047340315.1 Streptomyces sp. AF1A | reverse complement strand
TTTGTACCGCAGGTTCCGCACCACCGGGGTGACGATCAGGCCCGCGCTGTAGCCGACGGTGATCCGGGTGGGCCGCGCGGCGGCCCGGGCGGCGGCCGTGGCCTGCTCGGCCGAGCGCATCAAGGCGCGTGCGTGGGGGAGGAAGGCCTCTCCCGCTTCGGTGAGCCGCGTGCCTTGCCGCGTCCGGTCGAGAAGCCGCGCACCCACCTGGGCCTCGAGCCGGCTGATCTGCCGACTCAGCGACGGCTGCGCGATGTGCAGCTCGGCCGCGGCTCGGCCGTAGTGCAGGTGCGATGCGACCGCGGTGAAGTAGCGCACCAGCCGGAGGTCGAGATCCGTCATGCCTGAATGGTATGACGTGTTCCGAAACAGGTCTTTGATGACCGAGAGTGTGCGTCCCTACCGTGAGCTCCATGGCAAACATCAATGAAATCGCGGTCCGGCACTTCTACGAGGCGCTCTCCACCGGTGACAGCGCGCTGGTCGACGAGGCCCTCGCGGCCGCCTGGGAGGCCGTCCCGCCCCTGCGCACCGGGGGCGGCCCGGAGGGATGGAAGGCGAGCATTGCTCACCTTCGTGGTGTGTTCGATGACCTGACCGTCGAGATCCAGCACGTCGTCGTGGACGGGGACATGGTGGCAGTGCGGACGCTCAGCCGCGGGAAGCACACCGGGGAGCTGCTCGGCGTCGAGGGCACCGGCCGCGAGGTCGAGTTCCGGGCGGCCGACTTCCACCAGGTGGCCGACGGCCGCATCGTGCGGACCTGGCACCTGGAGGACTACTTCTCGATCGCCACCCAGATCGGACTGGAGTTCACCCGTGGCGCTTGACGGAAAGACGGCGGTGGTGACCGGGGCGGCCCGGGGCATCGGACACGCATACTGCCGGCGGCTCGCCGCGGACGGCGCGCACGTGGTCGCCGTCGACGTCCACGACCCGGCGGACGCCGTGAGCGAGCTGACGGGCGGCGGCGACAAGCTGGGGCTGGTGTGCGACATCAGTGAGCCGTCGCAGGTCGACGCCGTGACCCGCACGGTCCTCGACCGGTACGGGCGCTGCGACATCCTCGTCAACAACGCCGGCATCTTCCCCCTCACCGACCTCGAGCACATGACCATCGAGCTGTGGCGCAGGGTGCAGGCGGTCAACGTCGAGTCGATCCTGCTCTTCGCTCGGGCGTTCGCGCCGGGGATGCGGGCCGCAGGGTGGGGGCGCATCGTCAATACCGGCTCGGGCATCACCCTGACCCAGAACCGCGACCTCGCGTACATGACCAGCAAGGGCACCGTGCACGCGCTGACCCGGGCGCTCGCCAACGAACTCGGTGACCATGGCATCACGGTCAACGCGATAGCACCCGGCCTGGTGGCGACCCAGGGGTTCCTGGGCCGAGCCCGGCCCGACGGTCCGACCGCCGACGAGGTGTTCGCCCGTGTGACGGCCCTGCAGACCATCAAGCGCCAGTCGGTCGCGACGGACCTCGGCAACGCCCTGGGCTTCCTGGTCTCCGACGACGCCGACTTCATCACCGGCCAGATCCTCCATGTCGACGGCGGCATGACACGTACGGGAGCCTGACATGCTCGAAGCCATCGCCGACCGTTTCAGCACCTCGCCGCGCTCGCCCGTGCTGCACTCCCCCGCCGAGCACGGGCTGGACTTCGAGGAGGTGACGTTCCCCTCCGAGGACGGGATTCCACTCGAAGGCTGGTTCGTGCCGGCCCCCGGCTCCGATCGGATCGTGATCGTCAACCATCCGCGCTTCTTCAGTCGTTCGGGGCTGCCGTCCCACCTGGAGCCCTGGCGGTCGGTCAACGGCGAGACCGGCAATGACATCGAGGTCGACCTGGTGCCGGACATCGCGCTCCTGCACACCGCCGGCTACCACGTCCTCGCCTACGACCTGCGCAACTTCGGCCTCAGCGGCGCCGCCAACGGCGGCGTGACCACCAGCGGCAGACTCGAGTCCCGCGACGTGGTGGGGTCCCTGCGCTATGCGCGATCGCGTCCTGACCTGCGCGGGGCGCGGATCGCACTGTTCAGCCGCTGCCTGGGCGCCGACGCCACGCTGTTCGCGATGCAGCGGGCCCCGCGGGAGTTCACGGACGTCTGCTGCCTGGTCGCGTGCCAGCCGCTGTCTCCGCGCGCGGTTCTGGAGCGAACGCTCGAGCGGCGCGGCATCCCGGCCGAGCTCATGGACGAGCGGATGGAGGAGCTGGACCGGTTGATCAGACTCCGCACCGGCTTCGGCCTCGACGAGATGTCCCCGGTCGAGACCGGCGCGGCCGCCAGTGTCCGGGTGCCGACGCTCGTCTACCAGGTCCACGACGACCTCATGACGCGGCCGGACGATGTCCAGTCCATGTTCGACACCATTCCCGCGGACGTGCCGAAGGAGCTGTTCTGGATCCACGGCACCACGCGCCGCTGGGACGGATACCTGCACTTCCAGAGAGACCCGGACCGCATTCTGGAGTGGCTCGCCCGCCATGGGTCGCCCCGGTCGTAAAGGGATTCCCCGGATGCAGCCGGTCTGTCAGCGAGCCGGTGGAACGAGGGTGGTGCGGTCGAACGGGCCACGATGTGCGGCGGCGTACGTGACGGCGTCGTTGACGGCGGTGAGACCGAACGACCGGATTCGTTCGGGGGCGAGGTCCAGGGTGCCCGAGGCGAGGAGCCGGATGATGCCGACGTTCGCTGTACGCGGGTACATCCACTGGCCGCGCACGGTGATCGAGTTGCGCATGATCCATGGATACGGCAGGGCGAGGTCGTCGCCACCGAGCATGCCCACGCCTCCCATGAGAACGACGCGGCCGTGTTCACGCACGGTCATGGCTGCCGCGCGCGCCGCCGAGCTGGGCGCGCTCGGCGGCAGCAGGTCGATCACCATGTCGATCGGGCCGTCGGCCGCCGCGGACATCGCGGCGCGGTCGTCGGCCTCGTCCCCGGTGAGCGGGACCGGGCGCACCAGCGGACCGAACCGGTCGGCGAGGAGGTCGAGCGCGGCCTCGTTGCGCCCCGGGGCGACCACCCGGCCCGCCCCCATGGCGAGCGCGACCGCGACCGCACTGCTGCCGAGGTTGCCGGTGGCCCCGTTGACGAGCAGCGTCTCACCGGCTGCGAGCCCGCCGGCCAGCAGCCCGCCGTAAGGGATGACGTGCACACTGAGCGCGGCCCAGCGCTCCGGGTCGTCCCCTGCCGCTGCGGGGAGCGGGTAGACGTTCTCCGTCGGGACCCGCATGAGCTCGGCGAACGATCCGTCGTGCGCATGCCGAGCAAGGCGCGCGCCGCCCTCACCGCGGGAACTCCAGCCCTGGAGCGTGATGTCGGGCGTCAGGGCGTCGTCCCGCGACCGCACCGTCGAGTCGCACCACACCAGGTCGCCGGGGCGCAGCCGGGTGGCGTCCGGGCCCACGTGGACGATCCGCCCCACGCCGCCGGTCCCGGGCACGACGGGAGGGACCAGGGGGTAGTTCCGCTCGCCGCTGAAGACCTCGGCCGCGTACGGCGCCACGGTGGCGGCGAGGACCTCGACCACCACCTCGCCGCCGCCGGGCTCGGGGTCGGGAACCTCCCGCACCGTGAGCGGGGCGCCGAACTGCGTCAGAACTGCTGCTCGCACGTGATGACCTCCGTGTCGTCCGTGTTCGTCGGCATCGACACTAGGAGCCCGACAGGCATGCGGGAAGCGACGATCAGGCATCTCTGGTATGCGTATACGGCATGGACATCTCCAGCACAGGCCTACGGGTCCTGCGGCAGATCGCCGAGTCCGGCAGCTTCACCGCGGCAGCCGTCCGGCTCGGCTACACCCAGTCCGCGGTCTCACGCCAGGCCGCCTCCCTCGAACGAAGCGCGGGCACCGCCCTGTTCGAACGCCGCCCCGACGGAGTACGGCTCACCCCCGCGGGTCTGACTCTGTTGCGCCACGCCCGCACGATCCTGGACTGTCTGACGGCGGCCGAGCGCGACCTGACCGGCACCGTCCCGCGTACCGAACTGGTCCGGCTCGGGCTGTTCCTGAGCGCGGGCGCGGCCATCCTGCCTCCCGCACTGACCCGCCTCGCGGCGACCGACCCGCAGATCACGGTCACGACCACCGAGGGCACCACGCCCTCCCTGATCCGGGCACTGCGCGCGGGCTCGATCGACCTCGCCGTGCTGACGTCCCGCCCACCCCACCGGCCGTTGGACGGCGAGTCGCCGCGCCTGCACGTCGAGACCGTCACGGACACCGAACTGGTCGTGGCGGCGGCCTCCACCGGAGAGTTCGCCGGCCGCACCACGGTGCACGTCGACGAGCTGATCGACGCCCGGTGGATCGCCACCCCGGCATCGCACACCGAGCCATTGCTCGGCGTCTGGCCCGGCCTGCCGGGACGGCCGGACATCGTCCACCGCGCTCGCGACTGGCTGACGAAGCTCCAGCTGGTCGCCGGTGGCTTCGGGGTGACAACGGTGCCCTCGCGGCTCTCGACGGTGCTGCCACCCGAGGTGAGCCTGCTGCACGTCGAAGGCGCACCTCCCGAGATCCGCCGGGTTCTCGTGGCGCGACTCCCCGGCCGCCCCACCCCGGCGATCACGGCCGTCACCCGGGCCATTGCCTCGACCACCTGACACGTGGCGCCGACGCCGCCGCATTGGGTGTCGTAACGGGCCGAAGGCGCACGCCATCACGTTGCGGCCGCACCAATACGGTCAGCGGCTTCCCGGTCCATCGGGGCCTGGTGTCCCGTACCACGGGCACCGCCCCGCGGCGTGACAACCAGTGGCCACGGTACGTGTGGAGGGCTACCGCATCAGGTGGTCAGCTGCTGGGGGTCGACCGGGACAGGCGGATCGCCGGGACGAGGCCTCTCCGACGCTCTCGGCCGGGCCGTACGGCAGCCCGAGTACACCCGGGCCGCCGCGCACGGCACATGGCGACCGAGGACGCAGCCGGTCACACCCTCACGGCCATCGGCCAACTTGCCGACGGGTGCAGCAGGTTGCAACGAGACAGGTTGCCTGAGTCTGGTTCGGCGAGCGGCGGTCACAGCGCGGTCGCCGCGCGGACCAGACCCGCAACCGCCGTGGAGCGGCTGTGCGGGGGCCAGGCGATGACCGTCGTGACGCGCGGTGCGTCGACGACTGGTACGGCGGTCAGGCCCTCTCCCAGGCCGGCGCGGCCCGTCTCCGGGACGATCGCGCAGGCCCGGCCCAGGGCGATGAGCTGGGTGAGCTGGGTGTGGTCGCGCACCTGCGGACCGGGGCCGTCCGGGAAGGTGCCGTCGGGGCGGGGCCAGCGGGGCAGGGGCAGATCCGGCAGGCCGGTGATCTCGGCGAGCCGCAACTCCGCGCGCGTGCCGAGCGGGTGACCCGCCGGGAGGAGGGCGATCTGGCCCTCGGTGTGCAGGTCCTCGGTGTCGAAACCGGCCGTGTCGTCGAACGGCCGGTGCAGCAGCGCCACATCGGCCCGGCCGTCGCGCAGCACCGGTGCCTGCTCGCCCGGCCCGCACAGGAGCACGTCCACGGCGACCGCACCGGGTTCGGCTCCGTAGGCGTCGAGGAGCTTCGCCAGCAGTTCGCTGGAGGCGCCGGCCTTCGCGGCAAGGACCACCGCGGGGCGGCCGGTCCCGGCGAGGGCTGCCCGGCGGGTGCGCCGCTCGGCCGCCTCGACGGCGTCCAGCGCGGCCCGCGCCTCCCGGAGCAGCACCGCCCCGGCCCCGGTCAGCGTGACGCCCCGGCTGCCGCGTTCCAGGAGGGCGGCCCCCAGACGGCGTTCCAGCCCGGCGATCGCCCGCGACAGCGGGGGCTGGGCGATCCCGAGCCGATGTGCGGCCCGGCCGAAGTGCAGTTCCTCGGCGACCGCCACGAAGTACCGCAGCTCACGTGTCTCCACCCCGCCAGCGTAACCCGCCCCACCTGGGGCGATACCCGGCCGGTATGGACGCCCACCCGATCGGTCTTGGACCCGCCGCAGGGTGCGGGAGAACCATCGGAGGCATGAGCGGAACGAACGAGACGAACATCGTCGACGGACAGGTCGACGGACAGGCCGGTGAACAGAAGGTGGCGCTGGTGACCGGCGCCAACAAGGGCATCGGGTACGAGATCGCCGCCGGGCTCGGCGCCCTCGGCTGGAAGATCGGGGTCGGCGCGCGGGACGAGGCGCGGCGCGAGGCCGCCGTGGCGAAGCTGCGCGCGGCCGGGATCGACGCGTTCGGGGTGCCGCTGGACGTGACGGACGACGCCGGCCCGACCGCGGCGGCCCGGCTGATCGAGCAGCGGACCGGACGGCTCGACGTGCTGGTCAACAACGCGGGCATCACCGGCGGCGGTCCGCAGGAACCCACCAGGGTCGATCCGGACCGGGTGCGGGCGGCCGTGGAGACCAACGTCATCGGCGTCATCCGCGTCACCAACGCCCTGCTGCCGCTGCTGCGCCGCTCCCCGTCGCCGCGGATCGTGAACGTCTCCAGCAGTGTCGGCTCCCTCACGCTGCAGACCACTCCCGGCGCCGAGACGGGCCCGATCTCCGCCGCCTACGCGCCGTCGAAGACGTTCCTCAACGCCGTCACCGTGCAGTACGCCAAAGAGCTGGCCGACACGAACATCCTGATCAACGCCGTCTGCCCCGGCTACACGGCCACCGACCTCAACGCCTTCCAGGGGGTGCGCACCCCGCGGCAGGGCGCGGTCTCCGCGATCCGCCTGGCCACCGTCCCGGACGACGGCCCGACGGGCCGCTTCTTCTCCGACGAGGGCGAGATCCCCTGGTGACGGTTCTTCTCCGGCGGCCGTTCGCGGAAGGTGAACTCCGCCGACGCCAGGGCCCCACGGGCTTTCCCCGGTCGTGGTGGAGGGCTGATTCCACTGCCGAGCACAACCGTGGACAGCTCGTACGAAGCCCTCCGCCCGCCCGGTGAACGGTGCGCGCTCGGCCACGGCGGGCGCCGGTGCACAAATCCTACGGGGCCCGCAGGCTCGCCGCGGCCCGCTCGCCGTGGGCGCGCTGGATCAGGCAGGTGCGGGTGGGTGGCGGGATCCCTGGTGGCCGCCGGCGCCCAACTTGCCAACAGCTCTTCCGGGGGGGCACGCCAACCTCAACGTGCCCGGCCGCCACAGCTGTTCTGTCCGGGGAGGTTGTGGACAGGTGATCCAGGTCCCGGTTGAGAGATCTCGAACAGGTGAGGGCCTTCCGGGTTCGGTGTGGATTGCGACATCTGCACCGGCGACCAGAGAGGCCCTCGTGCCCCACCGTAATGCACCCCTGACCGAGACCGGCCGGCTGCGCCTGACCCGCTGCGTGGTCGACGACGGCTGGCCCCTGCGCCGGGCCGCGGAACGTTTCCAGGTCTCACCCACGACGGCCCAGCGGCGGGCCGACCGCTACCGGCAACTCGGCGAGGCGGGCATGGCCAACCGCTCCAGCCGGCCCCGCCACAGCCCGCGCCGGACCCCGACCCGCACCGAGCGACGGATCATCAAGGTCCGCCTGCTGCGCCGGTGGGGACCGGCCCGCATCGCGCACTTCCTGCGCCTGGTGCCGTCCACCGTGCACCGTGTCCTGACCCGCTACCGCCTGGCCCGCCTGTCCCACCTGGACCGGGCCACGGGACGTGTCGTCCGCCGCTACGAACGCGAGAGGCCCGGCGAGCTCATCCACGTCGACATCAAGAAGCCGGGCAACATCCCCGACGGCGGCGGGCACAAGGTCCACGGCCGGGCCCAGGGCAGCCGTAACAGTTCCGCACAGCGCGATCCCGCCCGGCCCCGCACCGTCCACGGCCGGCCCAACCTCGGCTACAGCTACCTGCACACCGCCGTCGACGACCACTCCCGCCTCGCCTACAGCGAGATCCACGCGGACGAGAAGAAGGAGAGCGCCACCAGTTTCTGGCAGCGGGCCCACGCCTTCTTCACCCAGGCCGGGATCACCGTCGAACGGGTGCTCACCGACAACGGCTCCTGCTACCGCTCACACGACTGGCGCGATGCCCTGGCAGCAGCCGGGGTCGCCCACAAGCGCACCCGGCCCTACCGGCCCCAGACGAACGGCAAGGTCGAACGCTTCAACCGCACCCTGCTGGACGAGTGGGCCTACGCCCGCCCCTACCAGTCAGAAGCCGAACGCCGGGAAGCGTCCCCGCAGTGGCTGCACACCTACAACCACCACCGCGGACACACCGCGCTCAAAGGCCAACCACCCGCCAGCCGCGTCCCCAACCTCTCAGGGCAATACACCTAGCGTCCGGGCGGGTCGACGTTCCACTCCCTCGGCAGAGCCTCGTCACAGAAGACGCAGACGAAGTCCTCCTCGCGCACAATGTTGAGCTGCCGGCAGGAGAGGCAGCGTCGGAACACCACCTCGTGCGTGAAACCGGACGGGCGAACGATCCCGGCCCGGTCCAGGGCCTCGACGACGGCCGACCATGAGCTGACGTCCGGGCAGTAGCCGGTCGACTGATTGCTGACCTCGCCGACCGCCCACCGCCCGGACTCCTCGCGGAAGCTGATCTCGCCGGCGCCCAGTACCGCTTCTCCCCCAGCACACACCACGTGCTCACTGCGACGCGGCGCGAGACGCAGGACCCCAGCCTCATCGACAACGAAGGTAAAGGGCTGGGCCAACTCCTCCACCGTCCGAGCCGACACCCACTCGTGGAAGTCCGCCGGCGACCGCATGCCCTGACCCTCGCCGTCCGGTCGGACGAGGCTCCTCAACTCGGCCGGTCCGACGTAGCGATAGCTCCACCCGCGCATGGTCATGCTCGCCAACCTAGACCCGACTGGAGCGAGGACCTGGGGAATTACATGACCGCAGGGGTGGGGAATTACGTGATCGCCGACACACCGCACGACGGTCTCAAGGGTGCTCGCCCCCGCAGGGCCGCCCGACTCCCGCCCCGGCTGCCGCGCGGCCGCGCCCGCGGTCCGGTGTTCACCACCCACCCCTGGCAGGGAAGCGGCCGGGACGGCACAAGCACCGCCACTGTGCTCCGACCACCTGGGCGAGCAGGCGCCTCACGGCCGGCCCCTACAGCGTGGTGACCGCTGGCCGCCAAGCCCTGACGCCTCGACGACAGCGCCTACAGGCGGCCCAACGGAGCCCAGCTCCGGATCTCGAACCGGTCCCCCTCGCGCTGGATCTGCGCGGCTCCATGTCCCGGGAAGTGGGCGGGGAAGACCAGGGCACGGGTGTCGGCGGCTTCGCCGAGGACACGGCGCCGGGTGCCGCGTGCCTGCTTCGGGTTCTCGCAGAAACAGCTGTTGGCGTGCGGCGACCAGATCTGCACGGGGCTGTGCAGCATGTCTCCGACGAAGACCGCCCGTTCGGACCCCGAACCGAGGCACAGCACCGAGGACCCTGGCGTGTGGCCCGGGGCGGACCGGAGCACCAGGTCGGCTCGCGGTAACCGGGAAGTCCGGGTAGAGCCCGACCAGCCCCAGGTAGGAGCTGAAGTTGATGATCGAGCCATGACCGCTCGCGACCAGCGCCGGCAGCAGGGCCTTCGTGGTGAGGAACATGCTCCGCAGGTTCACCGTCACGACCCGGTCGAAGTCGTCGGCCGAAACCTCCTCGATGCGCCCGAGCGCCGAGGCGATGCCGGCGTTGTTGACGAGCACGTCGGCCTTTCCGCCACTCCACTTGAGCGTCTGGTCGACGGCCGACTGCACCTGCTCGGCGTCGATCAGGTCCGCGTGGACCGTCAAGCCGCGTTCGCCCAGGAGCTTCGCGGTCTCGTCCATGGGGTCACGGTCGATGACCGCCACCCTCGCTCCGGCGTCAGCCAGAGCCACGGCGAACGTCTGCCCCAGGCCTGTGGCTCCTCCGGTGACCACGACCGTCTTTCCGCCGAGCTTGAACCGGTCGATCGGCTTCTCTTCCATGATTTGCTCTCCCCACATCTCTCTTGTGTCGGATCCAGGCGACGCCTGCTCGGTCGCCAGCGATGGCCGACCCCGGGGACCAACCACCATCAGCGACAGACGTGGATAGAACTTATCTGCGCACGCAGTTATTTCGCCATGCCCGAGACGAGTGCGATTGGTTTCGGGGGGTGGCGACCAATACGGCCGACCAGGCGACCGTCAACCAGCCGCGAAGGGATCGCGGCAAGCCCGACGACGGTGCTGATGCACCCGGCCACGGCGGTACCGGAACCGAAGTTCCTCACGTTTGGGCGTGACGATGAGCACCGCGACGAAGATCAGTGGACGCGCAGCGCCGACGGCGCGGCCGGAGCGACCCGGAACCCGGTGAACGGGTGCAGCGAGGTGTCCGAGGGCTGCGATCACTGCTGTGCGAGGACGTTTCGCGGAGCGAGGGCGCGGCATGACGCCACGCCCTTGGGATGTGACCATGCCGGCCATCGACCAGGACTGGCGCGCCCCGACCACCCGCAACGCGACACTGCTCTTCACCACGCGCCCCGCAGCGTAGGCGCTGCCGCCGAAGCGCCCCCCACCGCCGGGGGCGCCGCCGGGCCGGCGGCTGAAGCCGTCGCAGCGCGACGTGTGTGCGCAGCACCGTCGCTGCCGCGACGTGCGCTGCGCACACCCGGCTCATGCTGGAGCAACCGGCTCCTGCCTGAACATGGCATGGAGGCGCCGCGTGTGGTCCACATGGCGCTCGGCTCCGGTCAGCGTGACCCTGGTCGTCAGGCGCGCATCCGCGCTGGAGGCGGCCAACCGCACCTCCAGCTCGCCCGGTTCGACGATGCGCCGACCGTCGCGCCCCGTGAAGGATGCGAGGTCGGACGGGACCGTGACACGGACGCGGCGCGCCTCGCCCGGCTCCAGTTCGAGCCGGGCGTAGCCGACCAGGCGCTGCAGCGGCTGGACGACGGAGGCAACCGGGTCGTGCAGATAGAGCTGGACGACGTCGGCTCCGGACCGCCCGCCGGTGTTGCGCACGGTGAAGGCGAGGGTGAACTCGCCGTCCGTGGTCACCTCCTGAGCGTCCACGGTCAGGTCGCTCCAGTCGAACCGCGTGTAGGACAGGCCGTGGCCGAAGGCGAACGCCGGGGTCGGATCGACGTTGGACACCTCGCTGGCGTGCGCGAGCCGTGCGCCGAGGTACGTGGTCGGCTGGGAGCCCGGTCCGCGCGGCACGCTGACCGGGAGACGCCCGGAGGGGTTGATACGGCCGCTGAGCACACCTGCGATCGCGTGCGTGCCCTCCTCCCCCGGGAAGAAGGACTGCACGATCGCGGCGGACTCGTCCACGGCGCGCCCGAGGGCGTACGGCCGTCCCGCGAGCAGCACGGTGACCACGGGTGTCTCCAGGTCGAGCAGGGCGTCGAGCAGGTGCTGCTGCGCTCCGGGCAGGTCCAGCGTCTCGGCGTCGCAGCCCTCGCCGCTGGTGCCCCGCCCGAAGAGCCCGGCGCGGTCACCGAGCACCACCACGGCGACGTCGGCCTCGCGCGCCGCCCGGACGGCCTCGTCGATGCCGGAGAGGTCTCCGTCGTCGACGCCGGTGCCGCGGGCGAACGTGATCTCGGCGTCGGGGAATTCCGCGGCGAGGGTGTCGCGCAGCGTGGGCAGTTCGATGCCGAGCGGAGTCCCGGGGTGGCGGACACCGATGTGCTGGGGGAAGGAGTAGCAGCCCAGTACGGCGGTGGGCTCGTCGGCGTTGGGACCGATCAGGGCGATGCGGCACGGCCGGGTCAGTGGCAGGGTGCCGTCGTTGGTGAGCAGGACGACCGCCTTCTCGGCGATCTCGCGGGCCAGTTGACGGTTCTCGGGCCGGTCCAGGTCGACCGTGCCGCGCAGGGCCTCCGGGTCGTCGGCGTCCGCGCCGTCGAGCGCCGCCGGCATCGGGCTCCAGTCGGGGTCGAGCAGCCCCAGCATCGCCTTCTGGGTGAGGACGTGGCGCAGGGCGCGGTCGATGAGCTCTTCCGGTATGCGGCCGTCGGTGACGGCTTGTACGAGGGGTTCGCCGTACGTCTTGACGTTGGGCAGTTCGACGTCGATGCCCGCCGCGAGCGCGGTGCCGGCGGCGTCGGCCCAGTCGGCCGCGATGCCGTGGAGCGTCTTGAGGAAGGCGATGGCGAAGTAGTCGGCGACGACGGTGCCGTCGAAGCCCCATGTGTCGCGCAGCAGCCCGGTCAGCAGGTCCTCGTCGGCCGCGGAGGGCATGCCGTCGGTGTCGGTGTAGGCGTTCATCACCGACCGGGCGCCGCTCTCGCGGATCGCCATCTCGAAGGGCGGCAGCAGGACGTCGGCTCGCTCGCGCGGGCCCACGGAGGAGGGGGCGAGGTTGCGGCCGGCGCGGGAGGCGGAGTAGCCGACGAAGTGCTTGAGGGTGGCGACGATCCCGGCGGACTCGAGGCCCTGCACGTACGCCGTTCCGACGGTGCCGACGAGGTATGGGTCCTCGCCGATGGTCTCCTCCACCCGGCCCCAGCGTGCGTCGCGTACGACGTCGAGGACGGGCGCGAGACCCTGGTGGACGCCGACGTACCGCATGTCGCGGCCGATGGCGGCGGCCATGCGCCGCACCGTGTCCGGGTCGAAGGTGGCGCCCCAGGACAGCGGAACGGGGTAGGCCGTCGCCCCCCAGGCGGCGAAGCCGGCCAGACATTCGTCATGCGCGAGAGCCGGAATGCCGAAACGGTTCGCCGAGGTGATGACCGCCTGGGTACGGGCCAGGGAGAGCGCACCCACGGCGGGGTCGACGGGGACGGTGCCGAAGGGCCGGGTCAGCTGGCCGAGTCCGGTGGGCAGCAGCGCCGCGAGGTCGACGGCCTCCTCCATGTCGTGCTGATGGGGGGCCACTTCCCCGCCCTGATCGGAGGCGCCCACCCACACTCCGTACAGCTGGGCGGTCTTCTCCTGAAGGGTCATCGCGTCGATCAGGGCGTCGACCCTGGTGGTGACGGGAAGGGTGGGGTCGTTCCAGAGGGGGATGTCGTGGGTGGTCTCCACGGCCACGTCGGCGTTCACTTTCCTCCCACGTCCATCAGGCCCTGGACCAGGGCGCAATGGATGAACAGGTAGACGAGCAGGACGGGCAGCACCGACGGCACCACGGGATCCCGGAAGGCCCGGGACGCCCTCGGCGCCGGCGTCGGTCACCGGCTGAATCCGGCGGTCAGACCGCTGAGCATCTGACGGCGGCCGAATGCGTACAGGACCAGGACGGGCAGTGCGGTGAGGACGACGGCGGCGACAACGGCCGGGACATTGACGCCGTACTGGCCCTGGAACGTCCACAGCGCGAGCGGCAGGGTCCGGCGGTCGGGGTTCTGGGTGAGGACCAGCGGCAGCAGGAACCCGTTCCAGATGGTCAGTCCGTTGAAGATCGTCACGGTGAGGATGGCCGGGCGGGTGAGCGGTGCCGCCAGTCGCCACAACGTCGTCCACTCGGTGGCGCCGTCGACCCGCATCGAGTCGAACAGTTCCTTGGGTATGTCGCGGACGAAGTTGGCGAGCACCAGCACGGACAGCGGGATGGCGAAGGCGATCGACGGGAGGATCATCCCCAGCAGACTGTCGTACAGCTTCAGTTTGATGATGATCAGATAGACCGGGATGATCGTCGCCTGCAGCGGGATGGCCAGCCCCATGAGGAACAGCCCGTTCATCACACGCAGGCCCCGCATGCGCCAGCCGCGGACGATCGCGTAAGCGGCCATGAAGGAGAACGCGACCGCCGGCACCACGGCGCCGACCGTCACCACGACGCTGTTCACGAAGTAGCGGATGAAGTGGGACTCGATGACCAGCCGGTAGTTGTCCAGCGTGGGGTCGCTAGAAGGCGCCAGCGGGTTGCTCGTGTAGTAGCGGCTCTGGACCTTGAGGCTGGTGATGAGGATCCAGTACAGAGGCACGGCGACGACGACGAGCCAGATCCATCCGGCCAGGCCGGCGACCCAGTTGCTCCGGCGGGCCGCCGGACGGGAGTGGCGTTGCCGCTCACGGCGGGCAGCCTTCTGCGGATGTTGCGCCTTGGTGAGCGCGGTGGTCACCTCAGGCCCCCTCGAGTTGGCTCTCACCGGCGTCCCGCCCTCCGAGCCGACGCAGCAGCAGCGCGAGGGCGAGGCCCACCAGGACCAGGATGACCGCGATGGCGCTGGCCGGTCCCATCTGGCTGGCCCGCCATCCCCGTTTGTACATGTCCAGCGCGAGGACCCGGGTGGCGTCTCCGGGGCCGCCCTCGGTCAGGACCCAGATGAGGTCGAAGAAGGTCAGCGACCCGACCACCATCAGCGTGGACGAGGTGATGATGGTGTATTTCAGCTGAGGAAGCGTGATGCTGAAGAACTGACGGATCCGCCCGGCACCGTCCAACTGCGCCGCCTCGTACATGGACTTCGGAATCTGCTGGACACCACCCTGGTAGATCAGTGAGTGGAACGGGATGAACTGCCAGGAGACGACGAAGATGACGACGCCGAACGCGAGCCCGGGCCGCCCCAGCCAGTCCTGGCTGAGCACGCCGATCTTCAGCCCGGCACCGAGGCCGAAATTCGGGTCCAGCAGGGCCTTGTACGCGACCGCGATCGCC
Organism: Streptomyces sp. AF1A; assembly: GCF_047340315.1. NCBI lineage: Bacteria > Bacillati > Actinomycetota > Actinomycetes > Kitasatosporales > Streptomycetaceae > Streptomyces > Streptomyces sp. AF1A. The sequence continues at coordinate 12,680 of NZ_JBLEBI010000081.1, read as the reverse complement.
GCGGAGCTGAGCAGCAGCGGGATGAAGTACACCACGCCCAGCACCGCACGGTAGCGCTGGCGGCCGGCCATGAACGTGCCGAGCAGAATGCTCAGGGGAGTCTGGACGGCCCAGGACACGATCATTACGAGGAACGTCACCCAGAGGGCGTGCGGGAGCCCGGGGTTGGTGAGGACCGTACGCCAGCTGGTCAGTCCGGACGCGTGGATGGCGCCGATGCCGTCCCACGTGGTGAAGCTCAGCACGAAGACGCCGACGAGCGGAACAACGGCGAAGCAGACGAAGACCACCAGCGCCGGCGCCGCCAGCCACGGCAGGATGCTGCGCGGTTCGCGACGCGGCGGATGGCTGGTGAGGGCGCTCATTTACCGATGACCGCGTTGAGGTTGCCGGCGAACTGCTGCGGCGAGATGGACAGCTGGAACAGCTTGGAGATGTTGTCCAGCAGCGTCGCGGCGGCCGCCGGGCTGAGCGCCTGGTCCCAGGACTGGACGAACGTCTTGGCCTTGCTGGCGATGTCGTAGGTGAGCTCGAGGAAATCGGCGCTCTTGGAGGCAGCCAGCAGTTTCTCCGTGCCCAGCCGGATCGGCACCTGCCCGTTGGCGATCCATGCCTTCACCTCGGCGTCCTGGAGGACGCCGGCGGCGAAGAACTCCTTGGCGGCCTTCTTCTCCGCTGCGCTGGCCTTCGAGGAGATGGACAGGTACTGGGCGGGGTTGCCGACGGTGTCGCTCGGATCGCCCTTGCCGCCTTCGACGGGCGGGAAGTTCATGAAGCCCAGCCCGCCGCTGGAGACGAAGTCCCCACCGTTGGACTGCTGGATGCCGTACGACCAGGCACCGTGCAGCATCATCGCCGCCTTGCCGGTGTACAGCAGCGCCTGGTCGGCGTTGGAGTCCGCGGTGATCGAGCTGAAGCCCTTGATGAACCCCTTGGCCTTGACCAGCTCCTGCACCTTGGTGAGCGCGGTGATGGCGGCCGGGTTGGACCAGGCGTTCTTCTCCCCCTCGATGACGGCCTGGAAGATCTCGGGACCGCCGATGCGGTCGAACAGGAACTCCAGCCACATCATGTTCGTCCACTGGGACTGGCCACCCAGGGAGAACGGTGCGATGCCCTTCGCATTGAACTTGGGCACCAGCGCCATGATGTCGTCCCAGGACTCCGGCGGCTTGACGCCGACCTGGTCGAAGACCTTCTTGTTGTAGAAGAGGATGATCGGCTGCACGGTCTCGCAGGGCATCGCGTAGATCTTGCCGTTGACGGTCGCCGCGCCGAACGAGGACGGGAACAGCCGCTGCTTGACCTCGGAGTGCTCGTCGAACCACGAGGTGAGGTCCTCGACCTGGCCCGCCTCCACGTAGGTGCGCAGGGTCCCGCCGCCCCAGCCCCAGATGATGGTGGGCGCCTGCCCGGCACCGATGGCGGTCTTGATCTTCGTCTTGTACGCGTCGTTCTGGAAGGTGGTGTCCTTGATCTGCGTCTTGGGGTGGGCCTTGTTGAAGGCGTCCACCGCGCCGGCCCTGACGCCTTCCTGCGGCTGGCCGTTCAGGTACCAGTACGTGGCTGCGGCGTTGCTCTTGCCGGGACCGGACGAGCCGCAGGCCGTCAGCGCCGCGGAGATCGGTATGCCGGCGGCGATGCCGAGGAGTGTACGTCGAGACAGGGTGCGCCGAGACAGGGGCATGTCCATGTTTGTTCTCCGCACTCGAGAGCCACCGGCTTCTCGTGAGTCGTGGTGAAAGATTTTCGAAACAGCCGACTCGGATTTCTGTCCGTGCAAACTAGGTTTCGGGCCGATGCGGTGTCAAGGGATGTGCACGCACGGTATTGAGCAACTGTCAGCCGCATAAAATCGGGCGACTGTGGCCCTCGCGAAGCCCTGACAGGGATCGAAACTTTTCGAAATCTCCGGAGTGAGAGCGGAGCAGAGTGGGCATACGACGGCAGCGGCTGATCCACTTCCGGTGACGGACCAGGTCACGCCGCCCCAGCGGGGTGTGGTGCTGCCGGTGCCGGATCCGGGTCGATGTCCTCCGGGCCGGGATGACGGTGCCAGGGCGGCGATCCCCGGTGTGCCTGACCGGCCCGGCCCGCGGGCAAGCCGGAGGTGAGCAGCTTCCCCGCCCGCCGGGCGCCCCGCGAGGTTGCCGTACAGTTGACCGGTTCCACCCGCGTCGCCGCACGACCGGCGGCTCATCACACCGGTGGACGCACAGCTGAGAGGAACCGATGCCAGCGCACGCCAGACGCACCACGTTGGCGGACATCGCCCAAGCGGCTGGGGTCTCCGTCGCGACCGTGTCCAAGGTGGTCAACGGTCGCGGTGACGTGGCGCCTCAGACCCGCGCCCGGGTGCAGGAACTGCTGCATCGGCACGACTACCTCGCGCCTGTGTTCCGCCACACCGAGGCCGTGGAGAGCCCGACCATCGAGGTGCAGTTCCAGGGCGACCTCAAGCCGTACGTGGCCAAGGCTCTGGAAGGCATCATCGACTCCGCCGCCGGGGCGGGAGCCTCGGTGGTGATCAGTAAGGCGTCCCGCGCCCCGCACTGGGCCCGGGATCTGGTCTCAGCCGGGCGCCGCGCCCTCATCGCGGTCACCAGCGCGTACACCGCCGCGCACCTGAAGGAAGTGGCCCGGGCCGGGCTGCCCCTGGTCGTGCTGGACCCGCTGCACCTGCCGGACAGCCGGGTCAACAGCGTCGGGGCGACCAACTTCTCCGGTGGCCTGGCTGCGACCCGGCACCTGCTCTCTCTCGGCCACCGCCGCATCGCCTATCTCGGCGGACCGGCCATGGCGGTGTGCAATCAGGCACGCATGCACGGCTACCGCGCCGCCATGGAGGCGGTAGGAGTACCGGCGCCCGACGCCTGCGTCCGGACCGGAGAATTCACGTTCGAGACCGGCTTGCTCGGCGCCGCGGCACTGCTGGACCTGGAAGAGCCACCGACGGCGATCTTCGCAGGCAACGACGAGATCGCCCTCGGTGTCATCGAGACCGCCCGCACCCGAGGTCTGCGCATCCCCGAAGACCTGAGTGTGGTCGGCTTCGACGACACGGACCTCGCTCAGATGGCCTCGCCGCCACTGACCACCGTGCGCCAGCCACTGAGGGAGATGGGCGGTGCCGCCCTGCGCACCGCCCTCCGGCTGGCCAACGGCGACAAGGTCGAGTCCCACCACATCGAACTCGCCACCGAACTCGTGGTACGCGCCTCGACGGCGCCGCCCGGGGGAGGGTCCTCGGCGCGTAAGTGATCTCAGGTGGGGCGGCCTTCGGGCAGGACCAGCCGACGTTCGCCTCACCGCGGAGAACACGGTGCGTCAGCCGCCTCACGACATGCGCGCGTCGGGCAGGACGACGACCTTCCCGGCGACGGTGCGGGATTCTGCGAGGGCCAGCGCCGCGGCGGTGTCGGACAAGGGGAACCGTGCGGCGATCTGCGGCTCGAGGACGCCGTCGGCCAGCAGACCCAGTACCTGCGTGAGGTCTTCGTTCAGTCGGCACCGGTAGGCGTCGAGGCGCCCCAACCGGCCTGGCGGCCCGCCGTCCACGGCCTCACCCACGCCGGTCCAGGTGTAGCCGGCGGACGGTGAGCCGCCCCTGACAGGTTGTCTTCTCCCCCCAGACAGGATTCATGAGGACGGCGCCCACGATGTCCCGCGTCTGGTCGCCCGCCCCATCGGCACCGGGCGGACGCACCGTTCTTCCTCACCTGGATCGCCGCAGCAGTCGAGCGCGAACGGACTCGGACTGGGCGGCGTCCGCGATCGTGAGCGCCATGGCCAGACCGGCGTCGCGAACGAACCGGTCGCCCTCCAGGCCGCGGGCGGCCGCGGCGAAGGCCGCGGTGTGGTTCCCGTCCTCGGGCGGAAGGTCGAACGAGAGCATGGGGTGAATCGCGGGGATCCGCAGCGAGACGCTCCCCATGTCGGTCGAACCGAACATCTTGCCGTCCGGGTAGTCCGGGAACGTCCGGCCGACGGCCCGGGCGTTCTTCTCGAACAGGGGGGCCAGGTCCTGGTCGTGGCGGAACTCGCGGTAGATGGAGGGCAAGGAATCGAACTCCACGCTGGTCCCGGTCGCGACGGCTCCGGCGTCGAAGCACGGTTTCACGCGCTCCCACACCTCGTCGACCTCGGCTATCGTGTCGCAGCGAATCATGCAGTCGACCACGGCGCGGTCCGCGATGACATTGACGGCCGACCCGGCCTCCCGCACGACGTGATGCACTCTGATGCCGTCGCGCAACTGCTGTCGCAGCAGCCCGATGGCAGTCTGGGCGAGCACCGTCGCATCGGCGGCATTGAACGCGCTCCACGGCCGTGACGCATGCCCTCCCCGCCCCGTGTAGGTGACCCGCCAGGACCGCGAGGCGCGCAACTGCGGGACGACCACGTCCTTCACCTGCGGATGCACCATCATGGCGGCGTGTGTCCCGTCGAAGACGCCCCGGTTGACCATGATTTCCTTGCCTGTCCCGCTCTCCTCCGCGGGGGTGCCGAAGACCCGCACCGTCAGCCCCAGCTCGTCGGCGAACGGGGCCAGCGCCAGCGCGGCGCCCACGGCCGATGCGGCGATGACGTTGTGACCGCAGCCATGACCGATGTCGGGGAGCGCATCCATCTCCGCGCAGACGCCGATCGCCAGAGCACCCGAGCCCGCCGACGCCACGAACGCCGTCGGAAGATCCGCCACGCCCTTCTCGACGGTGAAGCCGCCCTTGTCCTCGAGGGTCGCGACGAGCAGTGCCGACGTCTCGTGCTCCTCGAAGGCGAGTTCGGGTTTGGCGTTGATCGCGTGCGAGAGCTCCGTGACCAGGTTCAGGTGCTTGTCGAATGCGCGCCTGATGCGCTCGGTGATGTCGGTCATCGCCCTACCTCATTCAGCAGTCGGAGGATGTCGTGCGTCCGCGGTCTTGAGGAGACCGTGGTGTGGGGCGCCGCCTCGGTACCGCGGACTCCCCCGCGCTCGGCGCATGCCACGAGTACGTCGCCGGGCTTCATCCGCGGGGTCGGCCAGACCGCGCGGGCGCCGGCATGCGTGATGGGATCGGCTCGGCGGATGCTCTGATCGGTCCAAGCAGGTCCGGTCTGGCGTGTGAGATGTCGTTTCGCTATACGATACAGCGTGCCGCAGAGTAGTCCATGCCTCCCGCCTCCGACAAGAGGCACCCGTGCCGCAATGTGAGATGGCTGCGCGGTGGGTGGTACGCTCAAAAGTCAATTCCGGGATCGGGGAGGCTGGCGGAGACGTGACCGGGCAGGACAGGCCGGGCAACGGCATTCGGTCGATGAACAGCGTGCTCAGTACGCTTCGCGTCCTCGAGGAAGTCGCCGTGCGACAGCCCATCGGCGTCTCGGAACTGGCGCGCGTGACGGGGATTCCGAAGAGTTCGGTTCAACGGTGCCTCGTCACGCTGCAGCAAGCCGGCTGGTTGAGGGTCGTCGACCGTGAGCACGCGCGGTGGGGCGTGACGATGAAGGCTCTCGCCATCGGGCTGCGCGGGGCCGGTGAGCAAGATCTTCGGGATCTGGCGGCGCCGGTCATCAAACGCCTTGCCGCAGAGACCGGCGAAACGGTTCAACTCGGGCTGCGCGACGGGGAAGACTACGTCATCGTCGCAACCCAGGACAGCAGGCACATAGTCCGCGTCGTCCTCGACGTGGGCACGCGTCTGCCGCTTCGGGCCACTTCGGCGGGTGTCGCGATCATGGCGCGCCTCGACCCGGCTGATGTGGATGAGCTGCTGAAGCGCGAGCTGAGGGAATTCGCCCAGTCCCCCATGCCGAGTTCCGACGAGCTCCGCGAGGAGATCAAGCGGACCGCCGGGCGAGGGTACGCGCGCAACGTGTCCGGGTGGTTTCGTCCGCACGTCGCCTCACTCGCCGCGGCCATCACGGACCCCTCCGGGCGCCCCATCGCAGGAGTCACGCTCGCTGTTCCGCAGATGCGCTACGACAGTACGCAGGAAGAGACCCTGGCACGGCTGGTCATCACGGCCGCGGACGAGATCAGCAAGCTGATCGCGGCCGCCTGACCGCGACCGTATCCCTTCGGCCTCGGTCCGACCGAGGGACGCGAGACGCTCGACGAGGGGCAGTCCGGGTGCGGTCGGCAAGCCGGAGACGGCCGAGGAAGGGGAGCCGGTTCCTGGCGACCCCACCGGATCGATCGGTCCGGGCCCGCATCGTCCGACCCGTCGACGGGAGCCCGGGCCTGCACCGGCCCTCATGCCGTTGTCACGCCGGCCAGGAGCTTCGCCGTGCCTTCGGGTGCCTCCACCGGGAAGTGGTGGCTGCCCAGGTCGACGAGGACGATGTCGAAGCGGTCGCCGTAGCGCTCGATCGCCTCCTGCGTCGCGAAGTCACGTATCGCGAACACGGTGACCGGCTGCTTCGTCTCGCGCAGTGCCGCGTCCATGTCCCAGTGCACCAGGCCCTCGATGGAACGCAGTCCGGCGGGCTGTCGCACCGCGACCATCTTCTCGAAGTACGCGTTCTTGAGCACCGGGTCGAAGCCCGCCGGCGAGCCGCCCTCGACGCGGCCTCGTACGCCTGCCGCGAAGTCCTCTTGGAACATGCGCACCATCGCGTCGGTCCGCTCTTCGCTCTGCGCCGGGAAGAGGGACAGATAGGTGAGCGAGTCGAGTGCGACCACATGCGACACCGTGTCGGGGAGGAAGCTCGAAGCCATCCTCGACCGGGAACGGGCCCGGGGCCATCAGCCCCCGACCCTCGAGCGCACCACAGACGCCATACTCGCCCCCCTCTACTACCGCGCCGTCTTCACCGACCTCCTCCTCACCCCCGACTGGACGCGCGCCCTCGTCTCGCACCTCCTCCCCGACTGACCTCGGCGTCGTCAATGACGACGCCGAGCGGTTCGGGCGAACTTCGGTGACCGGAGAGCCAGGTGTCAACGCTGATCGTCGGTTTTCGACCCTGAACGGAGCTACGCGGACCTCACCTCACCGTCGTTCTCCGGGGCGAGGCGTCTCACCCAGGATCCCGGGGAAGCCCCGGTGACTGGGTGATCTCCTTTTCGGCGGCTTCGACGACGGTCAGTACGGCGGCCGCGGCTGCCGCGGGATCCCCGGCCGCCACGGCTTCCACGATGGCGCGGTGGCCTGGCAGCGAGGCTTCCACCGCGCCCGGGGTCTGGGTGCTGACGTGGAAGCTGTGTTCCAGCGCGATGCCGATGGCGCGGCCCAGTGAGCCGAGCAGCCGGTTGCCGCCGGCGTCGAGCAGGGCTTGGTGGAAGGCGATGTCGGCCTCGATGTAACCGCTGCGGCCGGGTTCCGCCGCTGCGGCCTCCATGGCGGCCAGGGCGTCGTACAGAGCTCGTATGTCGTCGGGGCCGGCCCGGTCGGCGGCGAGCCGGGCGGCCTCGGGCTCGATGATCCTGCGCAGTTCGGTCGTGTCGCGCAACAGTGCCGCGGCGTCCCCGGCCTGTTTCCAGCGCAGTACGTCACGATCCAGGTGGTTCCAGTGCTCCGGGGGCAGGACCCGCGTGCCGGTGCGCGGGCGAACACGCAGCATCCCCTTGGCCACCAGAGCCTTGACCGCCTCCCGCAACGCACCCCGGCTGACGCCGATCTCGGTCGCGAGCAGGTCCTCGACCGGCAACGGATGCCCCGGCTCCCACACTCCGCCCACGATGCGGCGGCCGAGCTCGTCGACCACTCGCTCATGCATGGTCGGGAAGTGCACCACGATCTCCGTTCCCCCCCCTGGACGCCATTCATCGAATCATTTAATGATTGCCTCCCAGGCTACAGCCTCGGGGTCCTCACCCGACGTCGCCCGACCGCGCACCAGCCGACGCGAGAGCCACTGGAGTACCTACATGACCGACGGGAACAAGACGAGCCTGCGCAGCCAGGCCTGGTTCGGTGCGAGTGGCCGCAGCGGGATGCTCTACCGCTCCTGGATGCGCAACCAGGGATTCGGTCACGAGGTCTTCGACGGCCGCCCCGTCATCGGCATCGCGACCAGCGCCTCCGAACTCGCCCCGTGCAACGCCCACCTGACACGTGTCGCCGAAGCCGTCAAGCGTGGTGTGTGGCAGGCGGGCGGCTTCCCGCTCCAGTTCCCCACCATGGCCACCGGCGAGACCCTGATGCGCCCCACCGCCATGCTGTACCGAAACCTCATGGCCATGGAGGTCGAGGAGTTGATCCGGGCGAACCCGCTCGACGGGGTGGTACTGCTGTCCGGCTGTGACAAGACGACGCCGGCGATGCTGATGGGCGCGGCCAGCGTCGACCTGCCCGCCGTCATGGTCACCGGCGGGCCGATGCTCAACGGCAAGTACCGGGGCCAGGACGTGGGGTCGGGGACCCATGTGTGGAAGTTCGAGGAGGACCTCAAGACCGGCCGGATGACCGAGGAGGAGTGCTTCTTCGCCGAAGGCTGCATGGCCCGCTCCAACGGTCACTGCATGACGATGGGGACCGCCTCCACGATGGCCTGCATGGCCGAGGCACTCGGCATGCAGCTCCCGGGCTCGGCGGCCTGGCCGGCCGTCGATTCCCGGCGGATGGAGACCGCGCAGGCGGCTGGGCAGCGCATCGTGCGGATGGTGGAGGAGGAACTGCGTCCCTCGCGGATCCTGACCCGGGAGGCATTCGAGAACGCCATCCGGGTCAACGCGGCCATCGGCGGTTCCACCAACGCCATCATCCATCTCACCGCCATCGCCGGACGCGTGGGCGTCGACCTGAGTCCGGAGGACTTCGACGCCCTGGCCCGCGAGGTGCCGACCCTGGTCAATCTGATGCCCAGCGGCACGTACCTGATGGAGGACTTCTGCTACGCCGGTGGCCTGCCCGCCGTGATGGCCGAACTCCTCCGGGGCCGGCTGCTGCACGGCGAGCAGCTCACCGTCACCGGACGCGGCATCGCCGAGAACGTCGAGAACGCCGAGCGTGTCGGCTCCGACGTGATCACCGGCGTCGATGCCCCGTTCCAGCCGGCCGGCACCGGAACCGCCGTGCTGCGCGGCAACCTGTGTCCCGACGGCGCCGTCATCAAGCAGTCCGCCGCGTCACCGCACCTGCTCACACACCGCGGCCCCGCGCTCGTCTTCGACTCCCCCGAGGCCTATCACGAGGTTGCCGACGACCCGGAGCTCGACGTCGACGAGAACACCGTCATCGTCATCCGCAACGCCGGCCCCAAGGGTTACCCCGGCATGCCCGAGGTCTCCAACGTCCCGCTGCCCGCCAAGCTGTTGAAGGCCGGGGTCAAGGACATGGTGCGCATCTGCGACGGCCGGATGAGCGGCACCGGGTACGGGACCGTGGTACTGCACGTGGCGCCCGAGGCCGCCGTCGGCGGACCCCTCGCCCTGGTGCGCGACGGGGACTTGATCGTCCTCGACGTCCCGAACCGCACCCTGCGCCTGGACGTGGACGACGCAGAGCTGGTGCGCCGCCGGGAGGCGTGGAAGGCCCCCGCCGAGCGCCACACCAGCGGCTACGCCTGGCTCTACACCCAGAACGTCGAACAGGCCGACAAGGGCGCCGACTTCGGCTTCCTGCGCGGAAGCCGCGGACACGAAGTCCCCCGGGACTCCCACTGAGTCCGCACCCGGCGGCACCCTCCCTCGAATCCAGGAGAACAGGAAGCGCCATCGTGGAATCGGCAGCAACGCGCCCGCGTCCGGCCCTCACCACCACCTCCGTTCTGCCAAAGGACGCCGATCGGGCCGCCCTTGTCGCACGTGTCCACGACCCGGGGTGGAACGGGCCCTGTGTGGCGGCCGTTCGGGGCGAGCAGGTCGTCGACCTGACGGCCATCGCACCCACTGTCTCGGACCTGCTGGAACGCGACGACGCGGCGACCATCGTCCGACAGGCCGAGGGCGGGTACACCTGGCGCCTGGACGAACTGCTGCAAGCCCCGGCCGGCCGCCGTGACGTCGCGCATCTGCTCGCCCCCGTCGATCTGCAGGTGATCAAGGCCGCGGGTGTCACCTTCGCGGGCAGTCTGCTGGAGCGTGTCGTCGAGGAGCGCACGGGCGGCGATCCGGCGCAGGCGGCCCGGGTGCGCGAGCGCGTCGGGCAGGTGGTGGGCGGCGCGCTCGCCGGCGTCCGCCCCGGCTCGCCGGAGGCCGCCAAGGCCAAGGAACTTCTGGTCTCCGAGGGCCTGTGGTCGCAGTATCTGGAGGTCGGACTCGGGCCGGACCCGGAGGTGTTCACCAAGGCCCCGGTGCTGTCCGCGGTCGGCACCGGAGCGGACATCGGTGTGCTCGGCGCCTCGCAGTGGAACAACCCCGAGCCCGAGGTCGTCCTCGTCGTGGACTCCCGCGGACGGGTACGCGGCGCGACGCTGGGCAACGACGTCAACCTCCGCGACATCGAGGGACGCAGCGCGCTGCTGCTGTCCCGGGCCAAGGACAACAACGCCTCCTGCGCGATCGGCCCGTTCGTCCGCCTGCTCGACGACGGCTTCGACCTCGACACCGTACGCGGGCTCTACGTCGACCTACGGGTCGACGGCACGGACGGTTACGTCCTGCACGGCAGCAGCTCCATGCGCGAGATCAGCCGCGACGTACTGGACCTGGTGGCCGCCACGCACGGTGCGCACCACCAGTACCCGGACGGCTTCGTGCTGTTCACCGGCACCTTGTTCGCCCCCACCGAGGACCGGCACGCACCCGGCTCGGGCTTCACCCACGAGGACGGCGACATCGTACGGATCTCCAGCCCCCGGCTCGGCGCTCTGGTCAACACCGTCACCACCAGCGAGCAGGCCCCGCCGTGGACGTTCGGCGTCCGCGCGCTGATGCGCAGCCTCGCCGAGCGCGGCCTGCTGTGAGGCACTGAGACAGTGCGGGCGGGGCCCGGAGCACCGCGTGTCCGGGCCCGGACCCCGTGTGCGCAGCGCCGCCACCGCCGCGACGGGCGCTGCGCACACCCGGCTCAAGACCGGGCCACGAGCTCCCGCCCCGGTTTCCGGACCCTCACAACGTGCCCGGCGGCCGTATCAGACCTGGCCTGATGACCCGACGCCGACCGTACGCCCCTGTCCCCGGTCGCGAGTGGCAGTGGCCGCCGCCGGGATGCGGCAACGAACGAGGACGTCGTGCAGCACTTCACCGCGCGCCACGTTCAAGTGACGAGTTCTCATCCCCCGAAGGTCTCCCGCCGGACCGGCCCGGACGTCGCCTCCTGGTCCGCCGGGCCGGCCGGCGGACCACCCGACGTGACCTGCCCCAGCGGAGCGGCGTGCTCGCGCGCAAGTTCCTGGTACCGGTCGTCGGCGTCGTCGGACCGGCGCTTGCGCCGGGTGATGGCGTACAGAGCGACGGGCCCGCTGATCGCCAGGACGACGGGGTACAGCGCCCACCACGGCATGCGTCCTCCTCCGGTGCGGGCGTTGGGGGGCGCCGCGCACTCCACTGGGACAGTATGCCCTTCCGGGGCCACCGCCAACCTCAGGTTGCGCTACGAACAACAGAAGACACCGGGGCTCCCATACGTAACCCATTGTTTCGCGCCGACCTCTGGACGCGGTGTCCTGTTCGAATCTAACTTCCCTTTTCGGCGGGCGCAGTTGTTCGAGACCACCACCCCTGGTCCAGTCAACTGCCTTGCGCTGCAAGGCTGTTGGCGGTCCACCGACCGTGTGATGCGAAAGGCCGTGGTGAAAACTGGTAACCCGGCGCCCGACGGCGCACACTCCGATCAGACAACCACTGCGCCGGCCGCCGGTCGCCCGCGGTTCCTGGTGCTCGGCCTGCTGGCCATCACCGACGGTCGCGAGACGGTCGTGCTGCCGCCTTCCAAGCCGAGTTCGCTTCTCGCCGCGCTGCTGCTGCACCCCGGCACGGTCGTCTCCGCCGAACTGCTCCAGCACGTGGTCTGGGGGAGCCGGCCGCCGGCCGGCGGCCGGTCGGCGCTGCACACATGTGTGCTGCGGCTGCGCCGGCTCTTCGCCAAGTACGGCGTCGCCGACCATGCCATCGAGGCCGTGCCCGGCGGCTACCGGCTCCATGCCGATGCCGACACCCTCGACCTGCTCCAGTTCCGCGCCTTACTCTCCCGAGCCGACGTCAGCGAAGACCAGGAGTCGGCGCTGCGTCTCGCGCGGACGGCGCTGAGCCTTTGGAAGGGGCCACTCCTCGGCAACGTCCACTCCGACGAGCTTCATCGTGACCACGTACCGCGCCTGGCCGAGGAGCGACTGCTCGCCGTCGAGCGGGTCATCGACGGTGAACTGCGCCTGGGGCGACACCGGGAGATGATCGCCGAGGCCCGCGACGCGGTGCGGGCCGATCCCGGGCACGAGGGCCTGTCGGCCCTTCTCATCGAGGCCCTGTACCGATCAGGACGGCGTGCCGAGGCACTCGCCGAGTACCGCAGGATCCACCACTACCTCGGTACCGAGCTGGGCGTGGAGCCCGGCCCCACGCTGCGCAACCTCCAACGTGTCGTACTGCGCGGCGAGTTGGCCGGCAGGCACCCCGAACTGCCTCCCGCGGGCGTGCCGCCGCCGACCGCTCCCCCGGCACCGGCGGGTCTCGAACGTGCCTCTCCCCCGACCCCGGGTTCCCTGGTCCTGCGCGCCCTTGTCGACGCCGGGCTGCTGCAGGAGGACCCGTCCGGCCGTTACCGCGTCCATGACCTGCTCCGGCTCTTCGTCCAGGCGGCCGGCAGCAGCTTCCG